>JBDONV010000207.1:0-1620 GCA_039831165.1 Nautiliaceae bacterium
GCTCAAGCGATAGTACTAAGCTTTGACCCGTGTATGAGCTGTACGGCAAGATAGGAGGTTGATATGCTTAAAATGTTAATAGAAAGTCTAAAAAACCTGATAAGTGAGCCGGAGACAATAAAATATCCTTTTGAGCCTTCTCCTGAGCCAAAAGGTTATAGAGGGACAATTCATTATAATGAAGAGCTTTGTATTTTTTGTGATAAATGCGAAAATATCTGTCCTCCGGGTGCGATTAAATTTGTTGTAGTGGATTATGAAAGCGGTAAAAAAGAGTATAACTATAATCCGTATCTTTGTATTTATTGTGGGGCATGTGTGAGAGAATGTCCTAAAGCGGATGAAGGGTGTTTGGTACAGGTGGAAACAAGAACTCCGCCTCTTGGCAGAAGTGTTCCTAAAGGAAAAGAACTCGGATATTTTATTAACAGAATAGATAATCCAAAAGAAGTTGAAATAAAATGGAGAGAGATAGAAGAACTTAATATTAAAACAAAAGAGGAATATAAAGCTTATAAAAAAGCCAAGAGAGCTCAAAAAGCTGCGGCTAAGGTAAAAGAGTAATTGACTTTCCCCTCTCTTTGGATGTATAATAATGAATAATTATTCAAGGAGGGGAGAGGTGAAAATAGCTTTTTTTGAGATTAAAGAAGAGGAAAAAGAGTTTTTTGAGAAAAATTTAAAAAATATAGGTGCTGAAGTTTTTTATTTTAAAGAAACTATAAACGAGCATAAACTGCCAGCTGATTATGAGGCAATATCTGTTTTTATAAACTCAAAAATTACTGCCGAAATACTTGATAAACTGCCAAATCTCAAATACATTCAAACCCGCTCAACCGGATATGACCATATCGATTTGGTAGAATGTTATAAAAGGGGAATAGTCGTAAGCAATGTCCAGGGCTATGCGGGACCTGCCGTTGGTGAATTTTCTTTTGGACTGTTGCTTGAAGCTATAAGAAAACTTTATATAGCTATTAACAGGGTAAAAAAAGGCAATCTTTTTTATAAGGATTTAAAGGGAATCGAAATAGAAGGCAAAACCATCGGGGTTTTAGGCCTTGGGACAATTGGGACTCAGATTGTAAAAATAGCAAAAGGTTTTGGGGCAAACGTTATAGGTTTTAGCAGACATAAAAAAGAGCTGGATGTAAAGCAGACGCCGGTATTGGAAGAAGTGCTTGAAAACAGTGATTTTTTGTTTATTGCCCTGCCTTTAACGCCTCAGACAAAAAATCTTATAAATTGTGAAAATATAAAACATTTAAGAGGAAAGGTAATAATAAATCCCGCCAGGGCAGAGATTATAAGCCGCGAAGTATATGAAAGTTTTGAAGGGATAATAGCCGCTGACGTGCTGCCCGATTGGAATTTGGCAAAAAAAGAAAATATTATTGCCACTCCACATATGGCTTATTATACTAAAGAGGCCTTAAGAAGAATTATGCAAATTTCCCTTGATAATCTATTTGATTTTCTAAGTGGAAAAACTCCAAGACATTGTCTAAAAGAAGAATGTATGAAAAATTATAAAGGTTGTGAATGAAAAAGTTAATTTTGGGTTTAACTGTAGTTTTGGCTTTTTCGTGCGAGAGCGACTGTATTGTTTGTCACCCT
>JBDONV010000044.1:0-5822 GCA_039831165.1 Nautiliaceae bacterium
GCGGATACTTCAAGTACTTTAGCTACTCCAGGAAGCGTATTTAAAGGTCTTCCAACAAGGTCTGTTTTGTCTCCTATAATACCTATTACCACCTGTTTTTCTCCGGGAGCAATACTAACGTCATGTCCCCACGCTTTAATTTGTTCTATTGTTTGATTGATTTCATCTTGCGTAGCCCCCACTTTCATAACTAATACCATTTTTGTCCTTTTTAAAATTTTTACCATATTATAGCAAGTTTGTTTTACGAATGCAATAAAAAAATATATTAATTAATAATTTTTTTCCTTGAATTTATTTATTGGCTATATTTTGGTTATAATTTTAGTAAAAAAGTAGGAGTATGTTTAAAAAGTTAATAGAAAAATTAAAAAAAGGCATATCAAAAAAAGAGTTTGTTCAGGCATTAAAAAAATATTATCCCGGGTTTAATTTTGAATCTCTATATGATTTGCTCAAATTTCAGGGACTTCCTTTAATTATTAAAAAAGATAAAGTTTATTTAAAAACCGCTCTTATTCCTTATGATGAAGCCGAATATACCGTTGTTGATTTAGAAGTAAATAACTCAAAACCTAAAGAAGGTCAGATTATTGAAATAGGGGCTGTCAAGATAAAAAATAAAAAACCTGTAGAAGAGTTTTCTTTTTTGATTTATGCAAAAGATATTCCAAAATATGTGACTAAAGTTACCGGTATAGATGATAAAATGTTAAAAAACGAAAAAAAGCAAAAAGAGATTTTAGAGAAATTCAGACTGTTTTTGGGAGACAGTATTATCGTGGCTCATGCAGCGGATTTTGATTATAACTTTTTGGCTAAACAATTTGAGAAAGAGAATTTGGGATATCTTTTAAACAGACATTTATGTACTATATCCCTTGCCAAAAAAACGATTCCCGCTACCAGATACGGACTTAAGTATTTAAAAGAAGAACTTAAACTTCCTGAAGAAATAGACCACAGGGCTCTTGGGGACGCAAGAACCACTTCAAGAGTCTTTTTAAAAGCTCTTGAAAATCTGCCAAAAGAGATTGTATCGGCGGAAGATTTAATAGAGTTCGCTAAACCTAATAAAAATAAATGTTAGCCGTTATAATTTGCTTCTTGTTTTAGTTTCTTATTAAAAAGTATTACTTTGTTTCTTCCTGTTCTTTTTGCTTCATAAAGAGCAATATCCGCGCATTTAATACATTCCCATCCTTTTAGACATTGGTCAGGAAAAATACTAACTCCGATACTTACCGTTTTTTTGATGCCTTTTTCTCCTATATCTATAACGGTGTTTTGGACGTTTTCTCTTATTTTTTCTGCTACTTTTACGGCATCGTCTATTGATTTTATATTTTGAAGGATTATTAAAAATTCTTCTCCTCCATATCTTATTGCTATATCGCTTTTTCTTATTGAATATTTTAAAATATTTGAAAGGGTTTTTAAAACGATGTCTCCAGCTTCATGGCCGTAAGAGTCGTTTATTTTTTTGAAATAGTCCATATCAATCATTAAAAATGCTATTTTTTCGCCTCTTCTGTGAGCAGCGGCTATAAGAGTAGGAAGTATGTTTTCAAGGTATCTTCTGTTAAAAAGACCTGTTAGAGGGTCTTTTATGGTCTGGTTATGAAGTATTTCAAGTGTGTATTTAGCTTCTATAACAGCCGATACTTCATTTAGGTAAGCTTTTATGTAAGGCAGGTTTTTTTGTAAAATTTCTTGGTCTTTTTCTTTATCAGTCATAATTTTTAAAATTCCCGTAAAATTTCCGCCGCTGCTAAAAGGAAGACATATATATTCGTTTTTACATATATGGAATTCACATATTTTTTTAAATTTTAAAGAATTTATCTCTTTATTTAACCTATAAGCTCTGCATCCTTCAAAATTCTCTAAGATATTACAGCATATGTCTCCTTGAGAATATATTAAAAATGAATTTCTTTCACTGTTATCTATTCCCACTAAAGCAAAATGGTTTATATTAAAACCTTTTATTATGTCTATAAGTCTATTTAATATATTGTTTGAAGTGGCATCATCTTCTATCAATCTTTTAAATTGAAAGATATTTGCTAGTTGTTCGATGGTTTCTTTTGCATCGTTTAGAGGGTCGTTTGATTTTTCTTTTTCTATTAATGTAGTGTATTTTTCTTCTATTACTCCAAAAGAATTTTTCATTTTATTAAGGAAATTATTGTAAGAATCAACAAATTCTTTTGCTTCTCCTTTAAGTTTAGTTTCTATTTTTTGATTAAAGTTCCCTTTTAATATCTCTTCGGTGGATTGTTTTATTTTTTCAAGTATTTCAAGATAAGGAGTTAAATAATAATTTACGATTAATATGATAATAATTAAAGAGATAATTGCAATTGCTATAAGCTGTAAAATAGCACTTTGAAGTTTTGAAAAATAATCTACTCCGGAAAAAGTTATTTGTAAAACCCCGTTATCGTCAAATGGAGCTACTGAAATGATGGTTTGAGTTTTGAAATTATATTCTATTTTAATGTTTTCTGTTTTTTGGTCTGGTATAAATTTTATATCGTTTATATGGTGGGAATTTTTAATAATTTGTAAAAATTTTTCTTTATCGTTTGTTTCTTCTAAAATTTCTTTAATAAGAAGAGTTTGGTTTTGTATAAGCTGATTTGAGAAATTTAAAAATGAAAAACTTATTACCGCTGTTCTTATTATGGTGGAAATAATCATAATAAGAGCTATTATAATCAAAATCTTTTTTTTCATTCACAGAGCCTTTTAATAATTTTTTCTTTTTTTTGACAAAAGCCGCTTTCTTTTGGAATTATAAATAAATCCCTTGCAGTATTTTTTTGTGATAATATTTTAACATCTTCTACGCTTATGTCAAACCTGTCAAAAATGTCCATAATAGTAGAAATGATACCTTTTTTATCTTTGGTTTTCAACTTTAAGCTGGCATAATTTTGAGAATGGTTACAATCCGTTTCAAATTCCTCTTTTTTAAAGCTAAGTTTTGTTTTTATCTCTTTTTTTTCAAACGCCTGTTTTATTCTTTCCTCTATTAAAGGAAAATCATATGCTTCTACTTTTTTATCAAATTCTATTTTAAAGTATTTTATATCTCCTATTTTATAAATTGAAAGATGGTTTAGGTTTAGGGTATGGAGTTTTTCCAAAAACCAGCCTATGGAAAAATTAAGAGGCTCTTTTTTTGCTAGATGAATAATAAGATGTTTTTCATTTTTGAATTTTATTTTAAAATCTTCCGTGTTTTGTAGCCAGTTTAGAAGATTTATGATTTCAGTGGTAGAGTTTTGTAAAAACAGTTGATTTGAAGGTGATTTTAATAGTGCTTTTTTGAGTTTTAAGGGAAGTTTTTTAAATTCTTTTTTTGAGATAAGTATTTTTTCTTTTCTTTTTCTGATGCTTATTTCGTTTAGAAGTTCTTTATTTTTAAGTGCTTTTAATGTATTGTTATAAAGAGTTTTTAGAAGGTTATCTTTATATGAATTAAAAATTCCTTGACCTACGGCTTTAATATCGGCCGTTGTTAAGATATAAAGAAAGTTTAAAAATTCCTTGTTTTCTACTGTTTGGGCAAACGAAAGAATTACTTTATCGTTAAAAATATCTTCTCTTTGAGCTACGTTTGACATAAGGGTGTGATGTTTAATGAGTTTTTCTATAATTTCAGGGTTTGGAAATTTTATCTCTGCAGCGAATTCTTTAGCTATTTTAGCTCCGATTGTACAGTGGTTTTCCGTTCTTCCTTTGCCAAGGTCGTGGAAAAAAGCGGCAAATCTTAATACGGCTTTTTGTTTTTCTTTAAGATATTGAAACATTGGGATTTTTTCTATTTCTTTTAGGGTATAAAGAGAATGGATGTCAACGGGATACTGATGATATCCGTCAAATTGGGCTAAGTACTTTACTTTTTCAAATGGAGGAATGATTTTGTCAAGTTTATCAGCTCTGTAAAGAGCCAAAAAAAGAGGATATGCGTTATGAGAGTAAAAAAGTTTTTTAATTAGCGACTTTGGTAAAAGGTCTTTTTTTGATTTAAGATTATTTACTACGGAAATATCAAATTTTTTAATTTTATCTGTAGTGTTTAATATTTGTTGGATATAGTCTTTAAAAGAATATGAGGTTTTTAGAGTTGAATAAAGGATATTGTCGCAAATATATAAATATTTTGAGACTCTTTTTTTCTTTATTTCTTTAAAATCTGTTTTATGAAGATAAGGTTTTATTATTTTTTTTATTGTAATTTCACAAAATGTATTAACTTTCCATAATGATTTTAGTAAATCTTTTATAAATTTTCTCTCAGCACGAAGTCTTGGAGAATCCTCATATCCCATCTTAAGGGCTATATCTCTTTGGTACTGAAGATATACGGTATCCGTTTTTTTATTTGCCGTTATATGTAAATAAACCCTTGTTTTAAATAAAAATTCTAGTGCATTTCTGTATTCTTTAAAATCTTCTTCGCTTGCGAAGTTCGGAACTAAATAAGAATTATTGGGGTAATTAAATATAACTTTTGTTATCCAAAGAAGTGTATTTGAATCTCTTATTCCTCCAAATCCCTCTTTTATGTTGGGTTCCATAGAAATTGGGTATTTTCTATGTCTTTTTTTCATTTCTTCATATTTGGCAAGTATATATTCTTTTTTATTATAGTTTCTTATTTTGTTGAGTCTGTTTTGTGTTTCGTACCACAGGAATTTGCTGCCTGTAATAAATCTGCTTTCAAGTAGTGCCGTTTTTATCGTTATATCTTTATTACTTGCAGGGAAAAGGTCGTTTAATTCGTGAACTCTATGACCTATTTTTAATCCTAAATTCCATAACATCGTAATAAAATTTTCAATAATATTTTTTATATTATATCCCGGAGGGTTTTTATATACTATCATGATATCTATATCGGAATAAACGGAGAGCTGTTCTCTTCCGTAGCTTCCAAGAGCTATTAGGGAGATTGGAATATTATTCATAGGAGGTCTAAACTCTTCAAATGATTTTTTTAGAATATATTTATAAATAAGAGTAATAAAATAGTCCATTTTTTTTGTGTGTTTTACAAAAAAATCTTTACCGCCTTTTACGGTAGTCTGATTTAAATAGTTTTTTATCTCTTTTTTTATTTTTTTTGATATTTCAAAATCGTTGTTTGAGTTATAAATTAACTCTTCAAGTTGCATTTTTCCTCTTTTTGTGTTATTTTATCAAAAAAAAGGTAGGTGGATGAATTTCGAAATTGAAAAGCTTTATGATTACGATATTTTTACTCTTGGAGAGATGGCAAAAGAGATAAGAGAAGATAAATTTGGGAGAAAAGTTTTTTTTAATGTTAATAGACATATAAATCCAAGTAACATTTGTAAAGATATATGTAAATTTTGTGCTTTTTCTGCAAATAGAAAAAATCCAAATCCTTATACTTTAAGTATTGAAGAATGTGTTGAAATAGCAAAAGATGCATATTCAAAAGGTGCTAAAGAAGTTCATGTAGTTTCTGCTCATAATCCAGAAGTTGGTTATGATTATTATATGAATATTATAAAAGAGATAAAAAAAGAACTTCCCGATATTCACATTAAGGCTTTTACCGCTGCGGAGGTTAATTTTTTTAGTGAGCTTTCTTCTAAAAGTTACGAAGAGGTATTGGACGATATGATAGAAGCCGGAGTTGATTCAATGCCGGGGGGAGGGGCCGAAATTTTTGATGAAACGGTAAGAAACAAAATATGTAAGGGTAAAGTAAGCAGTGAAAATTGGCTTAAAATACACAAACTTTGGCATAAAAGAGGCAGAAAAAGTAACGCTACTATGCT
>JBDONV010000018.1:0-5811 GCA_039831165.1 Nautiliaceae bacterium
TCTCTCCCAAAAAAGGCGAATATATATGAAGAGCCCCCACTCCCACAGGTTTTTTTCCTTCATAAACTAATTGATAAGAACGTATATTAGTCGCTATCTCGTCATCGTCTCTGTTTAATATAATTCCCTCTTCCACATAAGGCTTCAAAACCGACTTTATATCTATAATATCTTTAAGAGTCGGTTTTTTTATCTTCAGATTCATATTGACCCCATAAAATTTCATTTATTTTTTTTCTTACCTGCTCTATTCCTCTTTTTTTCAAATTTGAAACAAAAAGCGCATCAGGATATTTTTGTTTTAATTTAGAAAGCTCGCTTTGTTTTAGTTTATCTATTTTAGTAAAAACAGTTAAAAGCTGCTGGTCTTTTTTCATAAACGATTTTAAATATTCATCAACATTATTGTCAATATCCAAATCCGGATGTCTAGCATCTCTTAGATGTATAAAAAGTTTTATGTTATATCTGTTTTTTAAAAATTCATCAAGGTTTTTCCCCCAGTCTTTAAGCATACTTTTAGAAACTTTAGCGTATCCAAATCCAGGTAAATCGACTAAAACATACTTTTTTCCTTCATCTTCAACCTCAAAAAAATTAATAAGTTTAGTTTTTCCGGGAGTTTGAGAAACTTTTGCTATTTTTTGATTAGTAAAAGAGTTTAAAAAACTGCTTTTACCAACATTACTTCTACCAAGAAGAGCTACTTCCGTAAAATTAGGCTCTATAGCCTCTTTTATGGTAGGAGCTGATTTTATGAACTTTACTTTCATTCTTCAACCTTTATTATAATATTTATAGGTTTTTTACCGCCTTCAACTTTAATATTTTTAGTAAATTTATTCAGTAATATTTTATCCCCTCTTATACTTTCATTTGTATCCAGTTTTTGCACAAAAGCATTCCCTGCAAGAAGAATATCCCCTCTTTTTATCCAATAAACAAGTTTATCGCATTTTCCTCTATAAGTAGAATTTTTGTCAAGTATAAACTTAAACTTAACGTCTCCAATCGCTTCAAATTTTACTGGTTTTTTATTTTTATCAAAATATACTATCATTTCTTTACTTAAAATTTCATCCTTTTCTTTAACGGCTTTTACATGACCTTTAAAAATACTTACTAGCTTTTGAGAATCAAATTTAAAACTATCGCTTGATATTTCAAGCTCTGCGGCACTAACAAATATAACTATTAACAATATTAAAAATTTTTTCATGATTCTACCCTTAAATAATAAATAACATTTTTAGCTTTTATGTTCTTGTTTTCGTCAACACAAAAAGATTTACCTTTTCCTCTAAAAGAGGAGGATTTAATATAAAATCTATCACCTTTCAAATATTTTTTATTTCTGAAATAAACTGCCTTTTCAGTAGTCAAATTATACTCTTTTGCAAAATAATTTACGTCAAATCCTTCAACTTCAGAACCCAAAAATCTTACTTTTTTAGCTTCTATTTGCGAATCATTTAATAAATTAAGCAAATAAAAATCATAAGCCACGTAAACACCACCCCACCTATCCAACTTGGAAAATCTGCCTTTTTTTGTCATATTTCCCTCATATACAAAATATTTTGCTTTTCTTATTTCCAAAGAGGGAATATTAGCAGGTTTTATACTATTAGAAGTTTTATAAAAACTACCGTTTTTATATTCCCATACCGGAAATAAAATAATAAAAAGCAAAAATATTAGAAAAAAAATAGCTCTCACCATAAAGATAAAAACTTATTATATAAATTTTCTTCTTTTAATAAAATTTCTATCATTTCCGCAACAGCCCCCTCACCTCCTTTTTTCGTAAGAGGATTTCCAACAAAATCATATATATAAGGATTTGCATCCACCGGTGCAAACGTTTTTTTTACAAGTTTCATCATAGACAAATCATTCATATCATCACCTATTACCGCAACCTCATTTAAAGAAATTCCGATTTCATCGATTATTTTTTTTAGCTCCTCGGCTTTATTTCTTATTCCCTGTCTTATAAATTCAATTTTTAATTCTTTTGCCCTTCTATCAACAATATTAGAAATTCTACCAGTAATTACGGCACTTTTTTTTCCCAGTTCATTCCAGGACTTTATCATAAGACCGTCTTTTATATTAAAAGCTTTCAGTTCTTCTCCGTTGTTTCCGTAATAAATCTTTCCGTCAGTCATAGTCCCGTCAACATCTATTACAATAAGTTTTATCACAACACACCTTTTGTAGAAGGAATTCCACTTTCTCTAAAACTCAAAGCCCTTCTAAGAGCCACAGCAAACGATTTAAAAGCGCTTTCGGCTATATGGTGTTTATTTGTTCCTCTTTTGTAAATTATATGAGCTGCTATTTTAAAATTAAATACCAAAGATTTAAAAAACTCTTCAATAAGTTCCAAATCAAAATCCCTTATAGCCCCAATGCTTGGCATTTCATAAACTAAATATGGTCTTCCCCCTATATCCAAATCAACCTCAACGGCCGCTTCATCCAAAACGGCAACCGCATTTGCAAATCTTTCTATATTTTTAACGGGGAAAACTTCTTTATATAAAGCTTCTCCAAGTACTATTCCAACATCTTCCACGGTATGATGGTAATCAACGTCTATATCACCGTCACAAAAAACATCCATATCTATTCCGCTGTGTTTTGCAAGAGTTTCCAGCATATGGTCAAAAAAACCAACTCCCGTGGAAATATTTGCATTTCCACTCCCGTTTATATTAACACTTATTTCTATTTTAGTCTCTTTTGTCTCTCTTTTTATCTTAGTCATTTCACTCTCCCACTACAAATCCTCTTATACCTCTTGAAATCATAAAATTTTTAGCTTCGTCATAAGTTTTAAATCCTGTAATAAACACTTTATAAAAATCGTTTATATATATTATTTTCGTATTATATCCTAATTTTTGGTAATTATCAGCTGTAATTTGAGCTCCTCTTTTTTTACTGAAAGCACCCACCTGCACCATATAACCGTTTACATGGTTTTTGCCTTTAAAGCCGATTACTTCCAGCCTCACAGGAGCCGTACCCGTTACGTCCAGTCCTATCTGCTTGCCTGCTGCATAACTTAAATCTATAATTCTCCCCTTAACAAAAGGACCCCTGTCATTTATTCTAACTGTTACGCTTTTACCGTTATTTAAATTCGTAACCTTTACGATACTATTCATCGGCAGTGTCTTATGGGCAGCTGTAAAATCGTACATATTGTAAAGTTCCCCGTTACTTGTATATTTTCCATGAAAATTAGGACCGTACCAACTAGCAATCCCCTGTTGAGTCCAGCCCACTTCTACAGAATCCATAGGATGATATACGTTCCCATTAACCATATAAGGCTTTTTGGTAGGAGTGGAAATATTGGGAGCACTTAAAACTTCGGTTGTATATTCTCTTTGGGTACATCCGGTAAATATTAATAAAACACCAAAAACAATCCATCTTTTCATATTCCGTCCTTTACAGTTTCTGAGGTATTTTTAAGACCTGTCCCACCCTTATTACAGTCGTTTTCAATTCATTAGCTTTCAAGATATCTTTATAAGAAATTCCAAACTCTTTAGCAATTTTTGAAAGCGAATCTCCTTTTTTTACCTTATATGATATAAATCGTTTATTTAAAGGAATAATAATTTTTTGAGAAATTCTTAAATATATGCCAAGGTTATTAAAATCTTTTATGACTTTAACTTTTATACCGAACTTTTTAGCTATTTTTAAAAGAGTATCCCCTTTTTTAACAGTATAAACATAAAAAAATCTTTTAGGATGAAAATTACTTTTAAAAAACGCCACCTTTTCATAAGGAATATAAACGTAATATTCATATGGCGGAGTAAAGCTGTTTTTTATATGCATATTATGAGCTCTAAAATTCTTATAATCAAGATTTAAAAATTTAGAGATATAATAAAGAGAAGTACCTCCTGGGACTTTAACCGGCATATAAAAAGGAGTCGTCCCGCTGTTTAAAAGATATGCGTTTGCATATTCTATAAAATCACTGTTTAAAAGCATACTCAAAGCAATTACTTTTATAATATATTTTCGCGTTTCTTTAGGAAAATACTGTCTGCTTAAGCCTTTTTGAAAAATCAGCAAATCTTCCAACGAAACTTTTACATCCGAAAGTTCTTTATAAAGCCTGTAAAGAGGCAAAAACTTATAGCTTCCGTAGTGCTGATAATTTTTTATTATTTTTCTATATTTCTTAATAACAGGGTCTTTTTTGCATTTTTTACCAATATTTTCGCAAAGTTTATCAACTTTAGCCCTGACAACACCCTCAACCACTCTTGCTTCCCCAGCATTATAAGCCATAATAGCCAAATACCATTTACCAAAAAAATTATGCAGATATTCCAAATATTTTATAGCTGCTTTTGTGGATTTAATAGGGTCTTTTCTTTCGTCTACATATTCATCTATTTTAAGACCGTATCTTTTTGCGGTTGAAGGCATAAACTGCCAAAGACCTATAGCCCTTTTATTGGACCTAGCGTTTAAAGTAAAATAACTCTCCGCCATCGCAACCGATATAAGTTCTTTTGGAATAGAACTTTTTAAAATTTCCTGCTTTATTACAGGCAAAATTTCCACAGAATTTTCCAGAATATTAAGATAAAAATATTTTTTTCTTTTGGAAAATTCCGTATATTTTTTCTGTAGGTAAGGATTTAATAAAAAATTGTCTTCAATATTAAGACTTCTTATAACCTCAAGACTCTTGTTACTAACAACATCTGCATACAGAAAAATAGTAAAAAATAATAAAATAATTCTTTTCATATACCAAAAAGCCTTTTTGCGTTTTGTGTAGTAATATCTTCTACTTCTTTTTGACTAACTTCCCAAAGCTCGGCTATTTTATCTCTTACATATACTATATATGCAGGTTCGTTTCTTTTTCCTCTGTAAGGATGAGGAGTTAAATATGGAGCATCGGTTTCTATTATTACCCTATCTTTTGGTATTTTAGGAAAAACATTAATTAGTTTTTTAGCATTTTTAAATGTAATTACTCCCCCTATTCCGTAATAAAACCTATTACTAAACTTCAAAAGCTGCTCAGCAGCATTATAACAATGAAACACTCCTTTTATATCAGGATGTTTTTCAATTACCTTTACACTATCTTCAGTAGCTTCTCTTATATGCACTATAATAGGCTTTTTATATTTTTTAGCAAGTTCTATTTGTCTATGAAAAAGTTCTATTTGTTTTTGTCTTTTTTCAGGTTCTTTTACCCAGTGATAATCAAGCCCAATTTCTCCAACTGCCACACATTTTGGATGGTTTATAAAACAGGTTATCAATTTTTCATCATACTTATCAATATCAACCGGATGAAAGCCGACCCCAAAATAAATTTCATCATACTTTTGAGCAAGGTCTATAGCTCTTGGCAAATCGGCAGGGTCAGCGGCGGGAATGATAAATTTTTTAACCCCTGCATCTTTTGCTCTTTTTATAACTTCATCTACATCATCTAAAAACTTTTTATTATCAAGATGAGTATGTGTATCTATTATCATCTTTATCCTTTACTTTTGGTAACACTTTTTTTATTTAGAATAATTTAATTTGTAAACTATAGTAACTTTTAACTATAATTGTACAAAAAAAGGAGCTGTAATGGCAAATAAACCTACTTTCACAAAAGAAGAAGCACTTGAATACCATGCAAAACCAGTCCCTGGTAAAATCGCAATTGAAGTTACCAAACCTGTAAGAGACTCTAAAGACCTTTCAATTGCATACAGTCCAGGAGTTGCAGTTCCATGTCTTGAAATAGAAAAAGATGAA
>JBDONV010000193.1:0-5803 GCA_039831165.1 Nautiliaceae bacterium
CCTATCATACTTGTAGAAGTAAAATATGTCTTTGAATCAAATAAAACAAGAGTAATCCAGTTCATTAAAGCATGGCCTGGAAGAACTCCTATAAATGTTAAAGGAACCGCCGCAAGTACGATTCTAGGAACCCTGAAATTTTTATAATAAGCAACCATTAACAGATAAATTAAAATAATCGCAACTATAAACGCACCTCCTAAATCCCTGAATACGTCAAATGTAAGTTCCCATTCTCCGCCCCAGATTAAGTCATATGTTTGACCTGTTTTTAAATCAACGGCTTTAAGATTAAGTCTAGGATTACCGTCATATGTAATTTTATACCCCGGTATTGTATTGTCTTTAAGTTTGCTAAATATATCCAAAAGAGCGTAAATACTTCCCCTTTTATCCATTTCACCGGTTACCATTACCATTTCTCTTAAATCTTTTGAGGTAATCATTCCGTCATATGCCACAGGTACGACTTTTACAACCTCTTTTAACGGAATAAGTCTGTGAGTCGTCATTGACATAAGTTTAATCTTATCAAGAGCTTCTATACTATCTCTAGCCTGTTTTTCAAATCTCACAAAAATACCTACCTGCTCTTTTTCACTAGGAATATGGGCAACACTTACAACAGCCCCTTTAAGTCCCATTCCAAGAATTTTTGCAATTTGTTCAGTAGAAATTCCAAGTAAAGCGGCTTTTTCTTTATCTGGAATAATTTTATATTTAATAATCTGTCTATCTCTCATAATATCTATGTCTACAACTTTTGGAGTTTTTTTGTAAATTTCCTCTATATAATTCGCAAGTTTTAGTCTTCCCTCTTCGTCTCCTCCAAATACTTGCATAAGAAGTGTCGCTATTACCGGAGGTCCAGGAGGGTCTTCTACAAGTTTAATATTGGCGTTGTGCATACTACATTTTGATTGAATTATAGGCCTTAACCTACTTACCATATCAATAGAACTTTCTATTCTACCCTCTTCCTTAGGATAAAGGTTAACTCTAATTTCTCCGTAATTTTCACCCTGTTTCATACTGCTTCCTCTAAGAAGCCCGTTAAAGTCCACAACTCCGCTAATACCTATAAACTGTTCAAAATCTTTTATTTCATCTTCTTTGCTTAAAACATTGGCAACACAGTTGCTAACTTCAGTAGTAGCGTCAATACTGCTGCCTTTTGGTAAATCAATAGTGATATTAAAAGTATTTTTATTGGCACTTGGAAGCATTTTAAATAAAACTATCTTAAATACCGGAAGCGCCATAGACCCGGCTAATGCTAATAAAAGAACACTGAAAAATACCACTCTTTTAAAAGTCGAATTTAAAAGAGGGTCTAAAATAGAGTGAAAAATTTTATATGTTTTTGTTTTTCTTATGTCAAAAGGCTCATGGTTTTTATGTTTATGTTCAGGTAAAAACTTAACCGCAGCCCATGGAGTAAATATATAAGCCACAAACAAAGAAGCAATCATCGCTACTGGAACGTTAAAAGGAATAGGTCCCATATAAGGTCCCATCATCCCCGTTACAAAAAACATTGGAAGGAACGCTAAAATAATTGCAAGAGTAGCTATATTTGTAGGATTTCCTATTTCGTTAGTTGCAAAAACCGCAGCATATTCTCTAGGTTTATCCCCAATTTCAAAGTGTCTATGAATGTTTTCAATAACAATAATGGCACTATCAACCAATAAACCAAGAGATAGAATAAGGGCAAACAGGGTAATTCTGTTAATAGTCTGTCCAGCAAGCATTCCTATAAATAACGTAATAGAGAGAATAAGAGGCACGGTAAAAGCAACGATTAACGCTTCTCTCCATCCAAGCATTACAATTAAAAGAATTACGATAATACCAAGAGAAATCAATAAATGCTCAATTAACGTATTAACCGCATGATTTGCTTTTTGACCGTCGTTTCTGGTAACGTAAATATCCACGTCTTTTGGTAAATCTTTTTTAAGTTCTTCTACTTTTTTTAATACATCGTTGGCTACAAAAACAGCGTTTGAACCTCTTTTTTTCCCTATAAATACGGTAACTTGATTTAACTTTTCACCTACCGGATATTTATTAATTTCTTTACCGCTTAATTTAGGGTCTTCATAAAACGCTTTTCCGCCTTCAAAATAAGTTTTATGTTTATTTTGAAAATCAACCCCGTCTTCAACTTTAGCTATATCTTTAACATAAATAGGTCTTCCCATATAATTTGCCACTATTAAGTTTTCAACATCCTTAACCGAATCAATAAACCCGTCAAATTCTACAGGAATGGAATATTTTTTATTTTCTGTACCTCCTAAAGGATAATCCACGTTGCCGCCTTTAAGGGCTTTGGCTATTTGTCCAAGAGAGAGGTTATAAGCGGCAAGTTTTTGAGGGTCGACTATTATATTAAACTGTCGTTTATGCCCTCCTTTAATTCCTACTATACTTACGTTTTTAACTTCAGCCAAAGGGGACAACACTCGCTGGGCTATTCTATAAAGCTGTGCATCGTTATACTTTTTACTTGAAATAGCAAGAGTTACTATCGGTACTTCGTCAATATCTATAGGTTTAACAAGAGGCTGCCAAGCCCCTTTTGGCAGTTTATCCATATTTCTCATAACCCTGTCGTATATTTTAAAATAACTTTTATTTTTATTTTGACCGACTTTAAATCTAACGGTAACCACTCCGACACTGTTCATAGCCATACCGTAAACATGTTTAACACCGGTCATAGCTTTAAGCGTTCTTTCAAGAGGGTCTACTATAACGTTTTGAACTTCTTTTGAACTAGCTCCAGGATAAACCACAATAACATTTGCGGCGGGAACGTCTATTTGAGGATTTTCTTCTCTTGGAGTAAATAATACGGCAATAATCCCCATAAGCATAAACATAATTGCAAGCACAGGTGTTAGAGGATTTTTCAAAAACATTCTAGCAAGTTTACCTGCAATGTTTAATTGAAGTTCTTCCTCTATTCTCTCAAGCTCTTGTTCTTTAACAGATATTTCACTTTCTAATTTTTTTAATTCTTCTTCAAGAGCTTTTAATTCTTCTTCATATTTTTTTATTTCATTAATATCAAAAGAACCGGAACTTTTTTTAAGTTCGAGCTCTTTTTTCTTAACCTCAATCAGCTTTTTGAGTTTTTCAAGTCTTTCCATATATTACTCCTATAAACTTTGTCCGTCTTTTAAGTTAGCAGGAGGATAAAGAATTACTTTTTCACCTCCTCTTAACCCCTTAACCGCTATATTGTCTTTAATCTGAGCTATCTCTTTTACAGGAACGAATCTAGCTTTATTATCCTCCACAACAAATACCCCCATTATTCCTCCTCTTGTGGTAACAGCCGCAAAAGGCACTAAAACCGCTTCCGTTTTATCTATCACAATATTAGCTTTAGCATACATTCCAGGAAGAAGTCCTTGATGTTCTTTAAAAGAATATTTAATTAAAAAAGAATGAGTAAAATTATCTCCCGCCGGAACAATAGAAGAGACTTTCGCGTTAAAATGCCTTTTAAGAGCGGGAACATAAATATCTACAGGCATATTAAGTCTAAATTTTTCTATATCATTTTCTTTTACCAAACTTTTTGCTTTAATAGTATGAATATCGCTTAATACAACTACAGGATATCCTGGCAATGCCATTTCGGCCACTTTTTTCATTTTCATAGTAACAACACCGTCAATAGGAGATTTAACTTTTGCATATTTTAATTGAGCCTTAGCCCTTTGAAGAGCCGCTTTCGCTTGTTTTAACATCCCTTTTGCCATATCCACCTGTTTTTTTCTTATGTCCATATTAAGCTTCATTTTTTCAAAATCTCTTTTGCTAACCGCCCCGTTTTCATAAAGGTTTTTAAATCTTTCATAATCTCTTTTAGCATCCGCATAAGCCATTTCCGCCATTAAAACACCGCTTTTTGCCTGAAGTACCGCTCCTCTTGCCTGATTAAGCATAGAATAAATATCAGCCGGATCAACTTCAAAAAGTAAATCGCCTTTTTTTACTACATCCCCTTCTTCTACAGGTATAGATTTTACGTATCCCATAAGCCTTGTGGCAACCATTACCTGTTTTGGAGAATATACATTAGCAACATAAGATTTTTTAATATCAATTACCTCTTTTTTTGCAACTCCAAATTCAAATGCAAATAAAGCTATTGCACTAAGACCAAACGCCAATATTTTTTTCATTTACTCTCCTTTACTAAATCTCCAAGTGCTTTTTTTAATTCTGCGGCAGCCAACGCTTCATCGTATTTTGCTTTTATAAGTTCGGCTCTCGCTTTTCTAGCTTCCGCTTCTTTCATTAATAAAATAGGCATAGTTATCATTCCCTGTTTATACATAAACGTATATTTTTTCAAAATTTCTTCGGCAAGTTCTTTATTGGTTAGTTTCTCTTTTACCACGGCTTTTTTTGTTTTATAATTTAAATATTTCTGTTCAACTTCTAAAGCTATACCTTTTTTCATATATTTATAATAATAATTAGTCTGCATAGCTTCTATTTTGCTTTTCTGAACCTTCGCATTTATGCTTTTATCAAAAATATTCCAATTCATACCCGCAGCGGCAAGATAATAATCTTTTTTACTGCTTAAAGTGAGTTTATTATCGTTCCATCCATATTCTAAATGAGCCCCAACCATAGGATATTTGGCTGATTTTTCAAATTTTATTTTCGCTTTCATAGTTTCTACATTTTTTTTCATCCACTTTAAATCGCTCCTGTTTTTTATAGCTATTTTTTTTAATTTGTATAAAGAAGCGTTTTTAGGTATTAAATTTTTAAATTCACCCACATCGCTGATATCTTCATCATCGCTTAAAAATCTGAGATAAGCAAGAGCTAAAGAATATTTGTTTTTAGCCTCTATCATCATAGCGTCAACTTCAGTGTCTCTTTTTTTAGCCTCAAGCAAATCAGTAGTAGTGGCCATTCCCTGATTATAAAAATCGTTAACCATTTTGACAAAAGAAGTCGTTGTTTCTTTAGCTTTTTTTAAAGCATCTATAAAATATTTAGCCGCAACCGCTCCGTTATAAGCTTTTAACACTTCTATAGCCAACTTGTTTTTATCATTTTGAAACTTAAATTTATTGGCAAGCACCTGAAGTTTTGCCATCTCTTTAGCGTATTTTAATTTAAATCCTGTAAAAATCGGGACTTCATATACAAATTTTGTATTAAAGTTAGTCCTGCTTCCGGGATGGTCCAAATCTTTTGGTTGAATAGATAAAACTTTATCTCCCGATGTGGTCCCCGCCATAAGCCCAGGCATATTGGCTAAAAAATCAGCAAATCCAAAATCTCTAAACGTAGCTTCTCGGCTTCCAAGTTTCATACCAAAAACATACATTGCGTTATTTGTCCTGCTGACTTCTTCAGAAAAAATCAATTTACCCCAGTCATAACCTTTGGCTTCTTCAAGCTGAGATTTTGCCTTGTCGATATTCAATTTTTTGGCTTTTAACTCCAAATTATTTTCTAAAGCCTCTTTTAAAACCGAATCAAAATCAACGGTTTTTGCAAAAACCATACTCGACAAAGCGGCCAAAAACAAAAATTTTTTCATACCGCTCCTTTTTTGTAGAGAATTTTAACAAATAAGTAATAATTATAAGCAAGATATAAGAAAAAGTTATAAGAAAAAGGAGAAAAGAAGTCTTTATTTATCTTTTTTCCTACTCATTCTTTTTCTTTCCGTAGGATCAAGATATTTTTTTCTAACTCTAATTGATTTTGGAGTAACTTCCACAAGCTCATCATCTTCTATCCACTCAAGAGC
>JBDONV010000202.1:0-1607 GCA_039831165.1 Nautiliaceae bacterium
GGAGTAGGGAAATAAAAAAAGCTTTAAAAGAAGATAATTTTGTGCCTTTTTTTCAGCCTATCGTAGACAGGGACGGGCATATAATAAAATATGAGGTTTTGATGAGAATGAAAAACGGAGAGCATTATGTCCCTCCCGTATTTTTAGATATAGCCATAAAAAATATGCAGTATATTAATATTTCGAAAACCCTCTTTTTAAAAACAGTGGAAATTTTAAAACATAAGAATATAAATGTAAGTTTTAATATTAACTTTTTGGATATCGAAAATTTAGAAATGAGAAATTTAATTTTAAAAACTTTAAAACAGTATCCCGAAATAGCCAAAAAAATCACTTTTGAAATACTTGAAAATCTGGAAATACAAGAGTATGAGTTGATTGAAAATTTTATTGAAGAATTAAAAAGTTTGGGCAGTAAATTTGCAATAGACGATTTTGGAAGCGGATTTTCAAATTATAAAAGAGTATTGGATATGAAAACGGACTTTTTAAAAATAGATGGAAGTTTGATAAAAAATATTCACCAAGACAGGCATTCATACAATATTGTAAAATCAATAGCTCTTTTTGCAAAAGAGAGTAATATTAAAACGGTAGCTGAATTTGTGCACTGTAAAGAAGTTTTTGAGGTGTGTAAAGAACTAGATATAGATTGTTTTCAAGGGTATTATTTTTCTCCTCCTATAAAAGATATCTAAACTTAAAGGAAATTTTTATGAAAAGATTTATTTTTTTAACAGTAGTTACATCATGGCTTTTTGGTTTAAACATCAGTGTTAGTATTCTTCCTCAAAAAGGGGTTGTAAAGGCTATTGGTAAAGATAAAGTAAACGTAAATGTTATGGTGCCTCCTGGAGTTTCTCCTGCTACGTATTCGCCTGATTTTAAGAAACTTAAACTTCTTAAAAAATCAACGCTGTATTTTTATATAGGGGTGCCTTTTGATAAAAAGTATCTTTCAAAAATCAAAGAAATAAATCCTTTAATTAAAACCGTATATTTTGGAAAATATTTAAAAACAGATTCCAACCCTCATATATGGCTAAGTCCGGCGTTTTTAATGCTTGAAGCAAAAGTGGTGTTAAACGAACTTATTAAATCCGACCCTGAAAATAAAAATTTTTATTTGAGCAATTATAAAAAATATATTGAACTTTTGGGGAATTTGGAAGAAAAGGGATTTAAAGAAATTAAGCAACAATCTTTTATTACTTTTCATCCATCTTTTTACTATTTTGCAAAAGATTTTGAAATAAATCAAATAGCATTAGAAAAAGAAGGCAAGGCGCCGAGTTTTTCTTATCTTGCAAAAGTTATTAAACTAGCTAAAAAGAACAATATAAAAACGGTTATTATATCTCCTGAATTTCCGGTTAAATACGCTAAAATAGTCGCTTCTAAAATAGGGGCTAAAATTAAAATAATTTCACCTTTAAACGAAAAACCGCAACAAACCATTGAGGAACTTATAGAGGCACTTAAATGAGGGCGGTTGAAATAAAAAATTTATATTTCAAATATCAAAACGAGTGGGTTCTTGAGAATATCAATCTTGAAGTGGATGACGGGGAGTTTGTGGCTATTGTAGGTCCTAACGGAGGAGG
>JBDONV010000247.1:0-5789 GCA_039831165.1 Nautiliaceae bacterium
CGAACCAGGAAGTTAAGCCCTACAGCGCTGATGATACTGCATCCTTACGGATGTGGGAAAGTAGGTCCCCGCTAGGATTTATAGTGTATACTTTATCCTTCACCTTTTAATCTTTTATTCTATATCCTCACTTTAATACTTAATCTATAATTTGTGACCTATAGTATATAATCCATAATCTAATATGTAGGGTCTGGCGCTTTAACTTTGCATTTCTTTTAATCGCTACTGAGTAAATAAAATAATTGTAAATTAAAAAATTTGTTCTTTTGGTGAGTGTATTTAGTCAGTACCACATCTAATGTAGTTAGTCTCTTATTTTTTTATTGTATAATTCTTTTAAAAAGAAAGGTGTTTATGGTTAATGTATTAATAGCATTGTATGGTATATATGTGTTTGCTAAAATTTTACTTGAGATAAAAGAGGTTTTATTTATTAAAAATGAATTTTATAAAGGACCTGTTTTATTGGATTTTGAAGATTTTAAAACAGCTGCTATTTATTCTATTTATAAACATACTATAGAAATTTTTAACTCTTTAATTTCTCTTTTTTTAGTAGTCTTTTGGTTAAGCGGAGGGCTTTTTATTGTTAACTATCTTTTATATGATGGTACTTTAGTGAGTGAGCTTTATATTCTTTTAGCTTTTTTTATTGTAAATTATCTGTTAACTCTTCCTATACATATTTGGGAAAAGCATATTGATAAAAAATTTGGTTTTAATGTTGCTCCTTGGAAAATATTTTTTGTTGATGAATTAAAAAAAATAATTTTATTTTTAGTTTTTGGGGGAGCTTTTTTTGCCGGTCTTATCTATTTTATAGAAAATTTTGAACATTGGTGGTTAATAGGTTTTTTATTTACTTTTGGCGTTGTTGTGTTGATAAATATTTTGTATCCTTTTTTTGCTTCTTGGTTTAATAAATTCGAACCTTTAAAAAATGATAAGCTTAAAGAATCGATTGAAGAGATGATGGAAAAAGTTGGTTTTAAAAGTAGCGGTATATATGTAATGGATGCTAGTAGAAGAGATACTAGGTTAAATGCTTATTTTGCCGGATTTGGAAGAACAAAAAGAGTAGTTTTATTTGATACTCTTTTAAATAAACTTAACGATAAGGAAATATTGGCTGTTTTAGGGCATGAACTTGGACATTTTAAACATAAGGATTTATTAAAAAATATTTTGCTTTTGGGGATTATACTTTTTATTATGTTTTTTATTTTCGGACATTTGCCTGATAGTTTGTTTGAGGCGTTAAAAATCCCTAAAAACGGTGTTAATATAGTTATTTTAGCACTTTTATTTAGCGATATGATAATGTTTTTAATGCAACCTGTTGTCAATCTTATCAGCAGACGTAATGAATTTGAAGCGGATAAAACGGGGGCTGAGCTGGTTAGCAGAAAAGATTTAACTAGTGCTTTAAAAAAACTTGTAAAAGAAAATAAACATTTTCCAAAAGTCAGTAAACTTTATTCTTTTATTTATTATTCTCATCCACCTATTTTAGAAAGGTTAAAGAAATTAGAAGAGAGAAAATAAAACCGGTTAATAAAACGATAAAAAATTTAGTAAGTATTATTGCTAATTCTTTTTTGCCGAATAACCATACGATACTTAATTTAAAAAGAGAATTTGAAATACTGGCTATAGATATTCCTATTGCTGCATTTATTAGTGATATTTTGTTTTTTGCTAAAGAGGATAAAGAAAGAGTTATGGCGTCAACATCGGTAAGTCCTGAGATTAATGAGATAAGATAAATTCCGGTATTTCCGTAGTTTGTTCCTATATAGTAGGTTAAAGCGTATATGATGGCAAAAATAACGGCGAATTTTATAGCTTCTTCGATTTCTAGTGGATTTTTTTCTATAAGAGTTGTGTTTATTTTTTCATTTGGGGACTTTTTATAAAGTCTGTAAGAAATTACCACTCCTATAAAAGTGGTAAATAAATATGAAAAAGCTAAAATATAGGCGAGTTGTTTATTTATCAATAACGTTTCAATATAAACTCTTGCAAACATTATGGTATTGGCTATAGCAATCGCGGAAGCATAGGTATATACGGCTGTCTTGTGTTGTAATTTAGAATATAATTTACTAAGAGAATATGTAACGGCGGTACTGCTGACAAATCCTCCGGCGGCACCCGTTAAAATAATCCCGTATTTTTCTCCGAAAAGTTTTATTCCCAAATATCCTATAAATGATAATGAAGCTATAATGATTGCCATAAGCCAGGTTTTATGAGGATTTACGTAATAAATCATTTTATCCGGAAGATAGGGCAGGATTAAAAAACTCATTCCAAGAAGTAAAATAGCGGCATTTATATCTTTTGATGAAAGTTTTGATTCTAAATTTTTTAATGTTGTTTTTATATTAAGAAGTAAAACTATTATAGTGGCGATAATTATTGCACTTAAAATTTCTTTGTTATAAATTAAAACTCCTATAATAAATGTTATTAAAGCGCTGATATGTGTTGTAGTTCCTTGTTTGTGATAATGAAACACTTTTAAAAAATAAGCTATACTAACTAAAGTAATAACTCCAAAGAAACTGACATATATAAAATTATTATAAAAATTTTCCATATAACCGCTTAAAAAACCTAGAAGAGATATTAAAGCAAAGGTTCTGCTTCCTGCAAACCCTTTTTCATTTTCTTCTTTAAACGATATGTTTCTTTCAAGACCTATTAAAAAACCGAGCGCTATGGTTATAAATACTGATTTTAACGTTTCGATATCCATTTTTTTCTCCTTTTAAAAATTATAGCTAATTTTTTTTGATAAAATTATGTAAAAAAAGGGCGGAATTTGAGAAAAGCCATAGCATTTACTGGTCCAAGCAATTCGGGTAAAACTACTTTAATAGAAAAAGTTGCTAAAAAACTTATAAGCAGTTATAAAATTGCAATTATTAAAAATGACCCGAGTGACAAAGCTCAGTTTGATAGGGAAGGAAAAGATAGTTATAGGTTTTTTCAAACAGGTGCTGAAGTTGTGGTGACTTCTCCTACTCGTACCACATACTTTTCCCATCGTCAAAAATCTTTGGATGAAATAGTCGATATGATTAAAGATTTTGACATTTTACTTGTGGAAGGATTGAAATATCTGCCTCTTCCTCGTTTGGCGGTATTTAGAGGAGATATAGATGAGAGTTATTTCAGATATATAAAAGCCGTAGCTGTGGATGATACGGTTGATAAAAGTAAAATACCTTCTCATATTGAAATACTTGATTTGAACAATATTGATGAAATAATAGACTGGGTTTTGAAAAACGCACAGGATATATAAAGGAGAAAAGATGACTGAAATTATAAAAGCAATTGAAAATACGGCAAAAGAAATTTATGAAGCGATAAAAACAAAAGATACGGGAAAAGTGGATACTTCAAACGCAAGCGGTGACGTTCAGGTGAAACTTGACGTAATAAGTGATGAGATAGTTGAAAAAAATTTATTAAAAGTAAATAGCGTAAAAGAGATTATCAGCGAAGAAAAAGAAGACCCTATAACAAAAGAGAGTGGAAAATATCTTGTAGCTTACGACCCGCTTGACGGGAGCAGTCTTATTGATGTTGATTTAAGTGTAGGAAGTATTTTTGGAATATATGAAAACGATTATAAAGGCGAAAATATAAAAGCCGCCGTTTATGTGGTGTATGGACCAAGAGTTGAGATGGTTGTAGCAAGGGACGTAGTTGAGCTTTTTAGATTAAATGAAAAAACAAAAGAGTTTGAATTTGTAAAAGAGCTTAAATTAAAAGAAAAAGGGAAAATTTTAGGACCGGGAGGTACTCAAAAAAACTGGTATCCTTTTCATAAAGAGATGATAGATTCGTTTTTTGCTGAAGGATATAGACTCAGATACAGCGGTGGAATGGTGCCTGATTTACATCAGATTTTATTAAAAGAGGGGGGACTTTTTGCATATCCAGGCACTACGGACAAACCAAAAGGAAAGCTAAGAAAATTATTTGAAGTATTTCCTTTTGCGTATGTTTATAAAAAAGCCGGGGGAGAAGCGGTTGACGGATTTGTTGATTTATCGACTCTTGATTATGAAAATTATCATGATACTACACCTTGCTTTTTTGGAAGCAAAGAAGAGATTATTAAAGTACTAAGAACTTATAAGGAGAATAAATGAGTGATAAATGTAAAACATATTATCTGACTACACCGATTTATTATGTAAATGATGTGCCTCATATCGGGCATGCTTATACGACGATAATTGCCGATACGATTGCGAGATATTCTAGACTCAAAGGAATTGACACGTTTTTCTTAACAGGTACTGATGAGCATGGTCAAAAAATAGAAGAAGCGGCTAAGAAAAAAGGAAAATCTCCAAAAGAGTATGCTGATGAAATCAGTGCTAAATTTAAAGAGCTATGGGATGAGTTTGAAATCAGTTATGATAAGTTTATAAGAACTACAGACCCTGAACATATAAAAGGCGTTCAAAAAGCGTTTCTTGAAATGTATAAAAAAGGAGATATTTATAAAGATTATTATGAAGGGCACTATTGTGTAAGCTGTGAGAGTTTTGTGGCTCCAAGCCAGCTTGTAAACGATGAATTATGCCCTGATTGCGGAAAGCCTACAAGAATCATTAAAGAAGAAAGCTACTTTTTTAAACTCTCAAAATATCAAGACCAGCTTCTTGATTGGCTAAAAAACCAAAAACCAATCCTACCTGAAGCGAAAGCTAATGAAGTTATAAGATTTGTAGAAGAAGGGTTAAAAGATTTATCAATTACGAGAACTTCATTTGAATGGGGTATAAAACTACCACCTGAAATAAACGACCCAAAGCACGTGGTTTATGTATGGCTGGATGCTTTGTTTAATTATTTAACAGCTCTTGGATATGGAAGCGATGATGAAAGTATGGTTGAAAAATACTGGCCTGCTAAACTTCATATCGTAGGAAAAGATATTTTAAAATTCCATGCGGTTTATTGGCCTGCGTTTTTAATGAGTATAGGGTACGAACTTCCTAAAAAAATCGCAGCTCACGGATGGTGGACAAGAGACGGTGAAAAGATGAGTAAATCTAAAGGAAATGTAATTAATCCAAAAGAAGTGGCGGATGCTTACGGGATTGAGAACTTTAGATATTTTCTTTTAAGGGAAGTGCCTTTTGGGGCTGACGGGGATTTCAGTGAAAAAGCTTTAATTGACAGAATCAATAATGACCTTGGAAATGACCTTGGAAATTTATTAAACAGAATTATAGGTATGGCATATAAATATTTTGACGGAAAAGTAACTAGCAAAAACGTAGAGAAATATTTCAGTGCCGAGTTGAATGAAGCCAGGGGAATTATTAAAAATTTAGAAGAGACATATCTTTGGAAAATGCAAATTCATAAATTCTTAGAAGAGCTTTGGAAAGTTTTGTCAATCGGAAATAAAGCAATTGATACTTATAAACCTTGGGAACTTATGAAAAACGGCGAAAAAGAAAAAGCAGCGGCGCTTATCGGTCTTATAGCAAATTTACTTGCGATGGTGGCGGTTAATCTTCACGCAGTTATGCCAAAAATCACTCAAAAAATAGCTAACGCTTTAGGCTTTGAAATAACGCCTGAGAGTTTTAAAGAAATAATGGAAGGGAAATTACTTGATGATTTCATTATTCAAAAAATACCTCCGCTTTTTCCTAAAATTGAAAAACCTCTAATGAGAAAAGCCGAAGTTAAAAAAGAAGAACCGGCAAATATTATAACAATTGACGAGTTTTTTAAGGTAGAGCTTA
>JBDONV010000097.1:0-1601 GCA_039831165.1 Nautiliaceae bacterium
CTCCTTTAATTTCTCTGGTTCTATTTTTCTTTTTGATATATTTGGCTTATTATTTATTGATAAAATTTTTGATGGAGGAATGATATTAATGATAAACTAAAAAAAATTGTATATTTTTTTATATTTACATTAGTAGTTATAAGTGTGAATTTTTTTATTTATTTTCAATATGAAAAAAGTAAAAAAATATACTTAAAAGATCAGTACCAGCTTTTTGCTCATATTGTTAAAACTTCAACTGTTTCTTTAAATGATATAGCCGATACCGTTTTTTATTTGAGAATAAATAAACCTGAGATATTAAAAATTATTTATGAGGCTAATGAAAATAAGAAAAACTGGGAAAAATTGAGAAAAGAATTAATTAAAATACTACTGCCTGATTATAAATTTTTACAAAAATATGGAATTAGACAACTTCATTTTCATCTTAAAGAGGCTATTAGTTTTGTTCGATTTCATAGACTTGACAAATATGGTGATTCTTTAAAAAAAATCAGACCTTCATTGGTATTGGCAAATAAATATAAGAAAATAATCAGAGGTTTTGAAGAAGGCAGAGTATTTAACGGATATAGAAATGTTTATCCTCTTTTTTTTAATGGAAAGTTTATAGGAACAGTGGAAATATCTTTTTCAGCAAAAGCTATCATAGATATGATTTATAAAACCTATCCCGCATTTTACGGCCTTTTATTAAAAAAATCAAATATTAAAAATAAAGTTTGGAGTTATTTGAATCGAGGCAACGAATACAGAGAGCAGAGTTTGTTTAATTATAATCTTGTTTGGGATAAGAGAGTTTTAGATTATATGATAAAACTTGGATATTTGGATTTTGAGAAACTTAGACGTTTGGAGAAATTTTTTTCAAAGCAGATAGACTTGAGAAAGAAAAAATGTTATGAGTTAAAAGTAGGAAACGAAAATTTTATTTTAATGTTTTTACCTGTTGAAAATATTAGCCATAAAACAGTGGCTTATTTTATTTCTCTTAAAAAAGATAGTTATTTAAATAATTTGCGAATGCATTATTTGACTTTAAGCCTTATAGTTACTATTTTATTAATAATTTTATCTGTATTTATATGGCTTTATTTGGAAAAACGTTCAAAATATTTTAATTTGCTTCAGGAAACATCATATAAAGATTCTCTTACCAAACTATTAAACAGAAGAGGGCTTTTAAGATCTATTTCACAGATAAACGGTCCGTTTTCTTTGCTATTTTTAGATATCGATAAATTTAAAAGCATTAATGATACTTTTGGTCATAAAACAGGTGATGAAGTATTAAAAGCCTTAGCAGATATTTTGCGTAAAAACGTAAGAAAAGGTGATTTGGTTGCAAGATGGGGAGGCGAAGAGTTTTTAGTTGTTTTACCTATGTGTGATAAACATAATGCCGTTAAAATAGCACAGAATCTTAGAGGAAAGATAGAAGAATACGAAAATGAAAATATTCCGAAATTTACGTCTAGTTTCGGTGTAGTTTCCGATGTAAATTTATCTAATTTTGAAGAAAAATTAAATAAAGCTGATGAATATCTTTATAAAGCGAAAAAAGAAGGAAGAAATAAAGTTATTTGGCAATAATTCCG
>JBDONV010000061.1:0-1599 GCA_039831165.1 Nautiliaceae bacterium
ACGGTTATGATTTATTTACGGATAATATAAAATATTGGATTTTCGGTCATTGTCATAAACCTATGGATTTTTATGAAGAGCATATAAGATTTCTTAGCTCTCCGCTCGGTTATCCTCAAATAAGAACAGGAAAATTTGAAATAGATTATTTGAATTATTTGATATAATTAGTTAAAAAGGAGTTAAAAATGATTAAACTTGAAGAATTTATTAAACTTGGAATCGGAAGTGCGTTATTGGCAAAAGAAAAACTTGAGGAATTTGTTGAAGAGGCTAAAAAAAGAGGAGAATTAACAGAAAGTGAAGCTCAAAAACTTTTAGATGAATTGAAAAAAGAGAGCGAAGAGAAAGTTAAAGAACTTAAAAAAATGATAGAAGAGGAAGTTAGACGTCAATTAAATGAACTTGGACTTGCTACGAAAGAAGATGTGGCTGAGCTTAGAAAAGATATTGAAGAGTTAAAAAGGTTGTTAGAGTCTAAAGCTGATGATAAAGAATAGTTTATATGAACTAAAAAGAACAAAAGAGATAATTTTAGTTTTAGCAAAGTATGGGTTTGGAGATGTTATAGAATCTTTAGGTATACCTGTACCGTTTAAAAACTCTCCTAAACTTTCTAGAAGTGAAAGAATTAGAAAAGCTATTGAAGAACTTGGCCCTACTTTTATAAAACTTGCTCAGGTTTTATCTTTAAGGCCTGACCTTATTCCTCTTGAACTTGCAAAGGAGTTTGAAAAACTTCAGGATAAAGTTGAGCCTTTGTCTTTTGATAAGATGAAAATTGTTTTGGAAGAGGAACTTGAAAAGCCTTATACTGAAATTTTTGAAAAAAATTTTGAGTTACTTGCAAGTGCGTCAATGGGGCAGGTTTATAAAGCAAAACTTAGAAGCGGAGAGATTGTAGCGGTAAAAATATTAAAACCGGGAATTGAAGAAAAAATTTTTGCGGATATTGCAATTCTTCAAAGACTTGCAAAACTTCTTAGAGAAAAATTTTTGGTATATGGGATTGATTTGGTAAAAATTGTGGAAGAATTTGCTAAGTCGATAAAAAAAGAACTCGATTTTAATCTTGAGGCTTTAAATTTAAAAAGATTTAGGGCAAATTTTAAAAATAATCTTAATATCAAAGTCCCTAAACTTTATGAAAAATATTCGACTAGACGTGTTTTAACAATGGAGTATATAAAAGGGATAAAAATATCCGATATTGAAAGTTTAAAAGCAAACGGATATGATTTAAAAGATATTACGAAAAAAAGTTTTAATCTTTTATGTGAGCAGATTTTTATACACCGATTTTTTCACGCAGACCCGCATCCTGGTAATTTGATGGTAAGCGATGGAAAGATTGTTTTTCTTGACTTTGGAATAATGGGACGTCTTAGTGAAGAAGATACTAAGAATATAGTGGAAATGGTATATTATATTACAAAAGGTGAAGAAGAAAAAGCCGCACTTTATATATTAAAGCTTTCAAAAATAGAAACTGAAATTGATGTAAGTTCATTTAAAAAAGAGATGGCGGATATTATTGCTACTTATATTAATACTTCCCTTAAAAATGTTGAATTAAAAAATCTTATTAATGATGTTTTA
>JBDONV010000125.1:0-5725 GCA_039831165.1 Nautiliaceae bacterium
TGAGTTGTTAAATGAAATAGTAAAACACCTTCCTGAACATCCTTATTATTACGACCCTGAAATAATTTCTACGGAACATATAAGGGATATTTACAAAGAGCTTATAAGAGAGGCTCTTTTTGAAAAGTTAGGGGATGAATTGCCTTATGAAACCGATGTTTTAATAGATAAGATAGAAGAGTATGATAACCTAGATAAGGTTTATGCGACGATTATAGTGGAAAGACCTAGTCAAAAAGGTATGATAATTGGTAAAAAAGGCCGGAAAATAAAAGAAATAGGAATGTACGCAAGGCAGCTTTTAGAACAGTTTAGCGGTAAAAAGATATATTTAGAACTTTATGTAAAGGTTGTACCGGGTTGGAGTAAAAATAAGCGTATGCTTGAAGAGCTTGGTTACGAAGTTGAATAAATGTAAAAAAATTTTAGGAATAAAAAAAGAGTCTTTTCTTTTTGATTTTTCTTCTTCTAAATTGAAAAAAACGAATCAAATTCCTGAGAAAGCCTGTGTTGTTTCTTATATATTTTTTGAAAACGCAGTTTTTTATAATTTCGATATTCCCGTAGATATTTTTAGTGAAATAGGGGATATTGATTCTTTTATAGAAATAAAGATATCAGATGAGTTTGGAAACGATAAAAGAATAGTAAAATATACTTTTTTTAAAACCTCCGATAAAGTTGTTTTTTCATGTGTAATTGTTATGAGGAAAAATATAGAGGATGAGTTTAAAAAAATTGTGGAAAAAACTTCTTATATAGACTATATTTCTTTTATCTCTTTTTCTTTTGGCGTTTTGTATGAAAAAATAGAACAAAGATGTGACGCTTTTGTCGTAACTTCTTTAAAAGAGGGATTAATTTCCGTATATAACAATGGAGAGTTGATTTTTATATTGCATATTTTAGTCGGTGTGGAAGATGATGATTTTGAAAATTATCTAAAAGATAGAATTTTTTTTATAGAAAATTATTTGAACATTTCGGTTGAAAGAATTTTTTTGGATAAAAATATAGGAAATTTTGAAAGTTTTAATGTGTTTGGAGAGGAACTTTTTTTGTATACGGGTATTAAACAGATGCTTTTGGATAAAAAAGGAAAATATAATTTTTCTGTTTTTTTGAAAGATAAAACCTTTTTTGAAAAAAATAAAAAAATAGTGTCAAATGTGTTTTTGACTGTTTTAACACTCATATTAATAAGCTTGCTTTTTCGGCATTATTACTTATATAAAGAAAATCTTACATTAAAAAAAGGGCTTGTCACTTTTGAACTTCAGCAAGCAGGTAACACTGTTCAGTTAAAAGAGCAAGCGGAAAAAAGAGAAAATTCAATTTTGCGTTTTATAAGTAAAATCAAATCTCAAAAACCAAAAAGCCTTTATTTAAGCGAGTTTGGAGTTAATCTTGATAAGTATGGTGTTTTTTTAAAAAGTCTTTCAATGAAAAACGGGGAATTTTTGTTTCATATTTATTCCGAAGATAAAAATTCACTTTTTAAATTTATTAGATATCTTCAAAAAAATTTTCAGATAAAAAATTTCTGTTTTTATAAAAAAAACGGTTTTGCAAACGCCGAATTTAAAGCCTTCAGATGAAAAAAATTATAATAGCGTTTTTTATTTTGGTTATTTTTGCCGAAGTTATTTTTCAGATATTTTTACAAAAGGAAAACAATAATCTTAAAATTATTTATAAAGACAAATCTTTTTTAAAAGTCACAAAAACACGAGGTGAAAAAAAAGTGGATATAAAAAATTTTTTTATCAATGAAAAATGGATTATCAATAAACTTGAAAAATGTATAAACATTAATAAAATAGAACAGAAAAGTTTAAAAGAAGGTGGTTTATTATATGAAAAGGGAATTTTTACAGTGGAAATTAACGCTTCTTATAAAGATTTTATGAAATGTATATATCTTTTAGAAAACAGTTCTAAAATTTTGAGTGTGGATGAATTTACTTTATCTAAAAACGGCGCTGTTTTTGTAATCAAATATTTCGGCGTATCGTTTTGAGAGTGCTGCTGTTTTTTTCTCTGCTTTTTGCAGATGAAAAACTTTATAAAATCTTTCCTTATAAAAATTTTGAAATAAACTCTTCTTTTAAATCTCCTTTTAAAGCCGTTCAAAAGATAAAAAATAAAAAACGCTTAAAACCTGAGCTTGTATCTATTTTAAACGGGTATGCTTATATAAAAAACGGCAAAAAAGCCTTATGGTATAAAAAAGGAGACGGTATAGGGGGATATTTTATTGAGGAAATTTTTTTTGACAAGGTGGTTTTTAGTAACGGGATGAAATTGAAAATAAAAAGGCATTAAATGAAAAAAATTTTGTTTTTTTTAATAGGAATATTTGTGTTTGCCGGTGAATGTAAAATTTCTTATATGAATTCGTCGGATATTAGGATTTCAAAAAAGATGTTTTTAGAAAGGATTTTAATTGATGAATGCGGATATAACTTTTCCGTACTGGATGAAAAGAGTGAAAAATTTTTAAAACAGGATATGCCTTATGTCAAATTTAAAAACGAACCTTTAAGAAAAATTTTGGATTATCTGCTTGGAGATTTTCTTTTTTTTAAAATAGAAAGCAGAGTTGTAAAAGTTGAATATTTAAAGACCAAAAAATATTCTCTTGATTTTATACCTTCCGTCATTAACGGTTCTTCCGTATTAAATGCGACGAATAATCAGGTTTCAAGCAGTTATAAGTTTGATTTTTGGGGAAAGATACTTTCTCAAATTAAAGATATTTTAAAAAGTGATACCAATTCTTCTATGGCGGTAATCAATAAAGAAGCCGGAGTATTGATAGTAAGAGGTTCTAAAAGAGAGCTTAAAAGAGTTGATAAATATGTAAAAAGTTTGAGCGATTCTTTAAATAAAGAAGTATTGATTGAAGTTAAAATCTACAGTGTAGAGCTTTCTAAAAATCGCTCAAGCGGTATAAACTGGAATGATTTATCTTTTTCTCTGGATAAAAGCGTTTTGGTAAGAAGTGGGAATATTTTTGGAAAAAACAGTGTCTTTAACTATTCGGTTTTTAATGTAAACGCTTTTTTAAATTTTTTATCTCAAAATGGAAACGTAAATTCTCTTTCCAACCCTAGAATAATTACTCTTAACAATCAAAAAGCCATTATCAGTATAGGAGATACGGTATATTATAAATACGCTTCTAAAATAATTAACGACCAAAACGGAAATCCCCAAACAGAATATACAATAGGCTCTAAGTTTGTAGGAGTAGTATTAGATATTACCCCTAAAATTACGGAGAATAATGAGATTATTTTGAATATTTCTCCGAAAATAAGTGCTTTTAGGGATATTAATCAGTTAACGGACGAAAACAGGGGAATGCCTCCTGATACTAGAGACAATGTTTTACAAAGCGTGATAAAAATTAAAAACAACGAAACGGTTGTTTTAGGAGGACTTATAAGTTGTGATGAGGTTTTTACAATAAAAGGAGTTCCCGTTTTAAAAGAAATTCCTTTAATAAAATATATTTTTTCTTCCAAAGAGAAGATATCCAATAAAAAAGAACTTGTATTCGTAATTACTCCTAAAATTTTTAAAAAATAGATTATAATAATGTTAAATATTTTTTAAAGGAGCGTTTAATGAACGAAAAAATAATAAAACAGATTAAATCACTTCCGCCTCTTCCTAAAAGCGTTATGGAAGTTCAAAGAATAACCAATGACCCTAATTCGTCAATTGCGGATTTAGTAAAAGTTATAAAAGAGGACCCAATGTTGACCGCTAATCTTTTAAAAGCCGCCAACTCTCCTCTTTACGGATTTACCAGACAGATAAAAACGGTTGACCAGGCCGTAAGTCTTTTTGGAATGACTACCGTGAAGGGATTTGTAATCTCTTTTGCCGTTAGAAATACGCTTAAGTTTGATTTAAGTGCATATGGAATAGACGAAAACCAGTTTCACGACGTAAGTGTTAGAAGAAACGCTCTTGCTCTTAACTGGTACAGGACAAAAAGAGATAAACTTGATATAATTGCAACAGATTCCTTTTTGATTGACTTAGGGGCGGTGATAATTTCCCTTATTTTGGTAGGTGAAGGAAAAGATAAAGAATTTAGGGATAGATTAAACAGCGAAAATAGAATAGAACTCGAAAGAGAGTTTGTAGGTGCTACTGCTACTGAAATTACTGCCGAGATATTTAAACACTGGCATTTCGGGGAAGAATTAATAGAACCGATATCTTATATAGACAATCCTTTGAGTGCTCCTAATTATAAAGAATGTGCGGCAAGTTTAGATGTTATAAGAACGATTATAGATTTGCTTGAAATTCAAAATGAAACGACTGTTCAAAAAGGAATTCAAAAAGCTCAGGATTATAATCTTGATATAGAAAAATTAAATAAAGCATTAGAAGTTTTAGAAAAAGGAAATGAATGAAAGAATTTGCTTATAAACTCGCAAAAGGAATAGACAGGAAAGATATTCCGCGAGACAAAAGAGATATTATTAACGATTTAATAGCGCTTGGAATAGTGACCGACGGAAAAGTTATTCAGCTTAAATCCAGATACAGAGTGGGAAAAGTCGAAGTTACAAAAAAAGGTTTCGGGTTTTTAATTCCTATAGGCGTTAAGGAGAAAGATTATCTTATAGAGGCTCACCATTTAAACGGGGCGGGTAACGGTGATTTGGTTATTGCCGAGAGACTTTTAAATAAAAAAGGAAGACCTAAAGCCAAGGTTGTTTATATTTTGGAAAAAGCGTTTGCATACAGCGTGGTGTATTTGACTTACGAATATAAAAAAGGTAAAAAAGTACCTGTACTTAAAAACGTAAAAACAGATCAGCCGGTGTTTGTTAACGAAAAGAAAAAGACACTTAAAAAACTTCCAGAAGGTGCGGTGTTTAAGGTAAATAACTATACCGCAAAAATAGAAGAGGTGTTGGGTGTGTTGCAAGACCCTTGGGTTGATGAAAAAATTTCTCTCGCGCTTTATAATAAAAAAGAGGAATTTTCTAAAAAAGCCATTAAAGAGGCAAAAGCGTTTGGGGATTACGTTGATAAGTCTATGTATCCGGACAGAGTGGATTTGACTCATCTCCCGTTTTGTACTATTGACCCTCCGACGGCAAAAGACCACGACGATGCGATTTATTATGATAAAGAAAAAAACGAAATTTACGTGGCGATTGCGGATGTCAGCGAATATGTTTATTTAAACGGTAATATAGATAAAGAAGCCAAAGAGAGGGGGTTTAGCATCTATTTTCCTCATAAAGCCGTGCCTATGTTGCCGCGTGAGCTTAGCGAAAACATATGTTCTTTAAAAGAACACGAAGACAGGCTTGCTTTTATTTTTAAAATAACCATGGATAAGAATCATGAGGTAATAAAAGAAGAATTGTTTGAGGGAATTATTAATTCCCACAGAAAATATTCATACGACAGGGTCGATGAATTTTTGGAAGGAAAATTTGAAAATATCGATGATACGGATAAAGAAATTCTGGAATGGCTTATGCCGTTATGGGAAAACGTAAAACATATAAGAAACAAAAGACTTAAAAAAGGTCTTGAGTTTGAGAGTGACGAAATTAGGATGAGTCTTGATGAAGAGGGGATGATTAAAGAGGTTAAAATAGAAAAAGAAACACCTTCGCATAAACTGATAGAAGACTGTATGCTGCTTGCAAATCAGGCTGCCGCGAAAATGATTGATTTTGGT
>JBDONV010000103.1:0-5684 GCA_039831165.1 Nautiliaceae bacterium
TTCTCAAAATCAATATGTTTCCATTCTATTTTTCTAGTACTTCCTTGCCTTAAAACAGTTAGCCAAATAATTTTGATTGCTCCTTTTACTATCGGTTGAGTTGATAGGTCTTCCAATTCATTAAAATAAATTTTTACTTCGTTTAAATCTGTAATGAAAGAATAATGATTTTTGTTGGTAGCTGTGTGGAAAATATGCTTTAAATCAATGTCATTTATTATATTATGCTCAATATATTCTTTTGTAAGGGCATATTTGAATATTCCATTAAGAATTGATTTTAATTTTTAGGCAGTTGGCTTATTGTGTTTTTTTATTCATATACCTCTTTTAGTCTTATTTTTGATATATCTTTATTCTTAAAGGTAGGTAGGATATGTTTATTCAACCTTTGTATAGTTGTAGTAACGCTACGCTCAGCTTTACCTTTTTTATACTCTTTTAACCACTCTTTTACTACATTTTCAAAAATTTTTTTAGATTTTATCTTTTCTTCTTGCCGTTTTTGTAATACTAAATCCAATCTGTAAAGCTCAATTTCTCTTTTAATTTGGTCTTTTTTATTTCTTGCATCTTTTAATTTTAGTGTAGGATATGAGCCTATTCTAAAAGTGGCTTTTTTCTTATATTCATATACCCATTGCTTGTTGCCTAATGGATATACTTCTAAATATAAATAATCCCCGTCGTATAATTTATATTTTTTATTTTTTGGTTTAGCATTTTTAATTTCTAGTTCTGTTAATTTTCTTACCCCCAAAAAATAGTGTAGCTTTATATCAACTTTTTGATACAATAGTATACTAAAAATTCCCATTTTATGGAAGATATAAAGACTTTTTGTAAACTTTTATAAACTTGTAGAAACTACATAATGGCGGACGCCCTCTCCGCCATTTTTAACTTCTGATATCTTCAATAATAATCTATAATAAAACTGATAAAATTATTAAAAAAGGCTTTATATGAAATTTACTTTTTTGGGAACTTCAGCGGGACGTCCTACAAAAAACAGAAATGTTTCTGCTTTGGCTTTTGAGATTAATAACGAATATGGATGGTATCTTTTTGACTGTGGAGAAGGAACCCAGCATAGAGTTTTGCAAACACATTTGAGTCTTTATAAACTAAAGAATATATTTATCTCTCACATACACGGAGATCATGTTTATGGCTTGTTCGGATTAATTACCTCAAGGATGCTTGATAAATGTGAAACTCCTTTAAAAATTTACGCTCCAAAAGGCGTAAAAGAGATGGTTGAGGCTGTTGTTGATATTTCGTATGAACATTTAGGATATGAGTTGAGTTTTATTGAAATTTACGGAGGGTTTGAAGAAGAATTTGAAAATTTTAATTTAAAAGTATTGCCCCTTATTCATTCTGTACCAAGTTATGCGTTTTATATTAAGGAGAAGCCCAGATTTAAGCTGGATGTTTCAAAACTTCAAAAAGACGGTCTTTTACCTTCAAAAGAATATCAAAAAATCAAAAATGGTAAGGATGTAGAATCAAATGGAAAAGTTTATAAAGCCGATGATTATCTTATTGAAACGCATGCTAGGTCAATAATAATTGCCGGAGATAACGCCGAGCCTGATTTTTTGTGCAAATATTTAAGAAATTTGGATTTATTGATACATGAAGCGACATATACCGCTGAAGTTTTTGAAAAGATAGAGATAAAATATCTTCATACAACGGCAAAAAGACTTGCTTTAAGTGCTCAGAAATATAATGTCAAAAATCTTATTGCTACACATATTTCTCCACGTTTTGAAAGCATAGAAATTTTAGATGAGATTAAAAAGTATTATAAGGGAGAAGCTTTTGTGGCTAACGATTTTGATATTTTTGAATTAAAAGGTACTATTTGTCAGAAATTTTTGTAATTTTAACATCACTGCCGAATATCTCTCTTACTTTTCTTATAACATCTTCCGATTTATCGTTTAGAACGTTTTGAACGGATTTTTGGGTTTTTTGTTCTTGGGGCTTGGCTGGTTCTTTTGGACATCTTATCACTTCTATTTGAGTGCCTATTCCAAATATTTCGTTTATAAGAGGTCTTATAACGGGAGAGAAAAATCTTCTAAACATCTGTTTACAATCGTTATCCGGACAGCTTTCCCATTTTAATACTCCATTTTCAAATGATATGAATTTTAGGCTTGTTTCAAAGCATATTCCTAAATCTTCGTCTTTTTCTTTTATTTTTTTTGTTAAAATTTTGAAAAGTTCTTCCCCGCTAGGCGTAAAAATTTCTTCATTTTTGGGTTTGTATGAATCAATGTCTATTTTTTGTTCGAGATTTTTTATAAGGTCGTCTATTTTGTGGGGTTTTGTAGCTTCCATCATTCTAAAAAACATTAAAGTTAATATAAATTCGTTGTCGCTGTGGTATTTGATAAGTTCTCTGGTGTCGCTTAAAATATTAAAAAACCGTTGCATGGTAATTAAAGGTAGGCTGCCGTTAAAGAGTGCTTCTTTTAAATATAAGATAATTTCATCTAAAATAGATTCTATATCATAATCTTTTATTTCCCTGATTATATTTATAACTTCTTTTTTATTTGAATTTAATATAGCCTTGAAAGTTTTTGATATTATTTCCGGGTTTATAACCCCTAACATTTCTACAACTTTATCAAGTGTTATTACATTTTTGCTGTATGCTATAGCTTGGTCTAGAAGCGTTAATGAATCCCTTACGCTTCCTTTTGCGCTTTTTACTATAAGTCTTAAAGCTTCATCTTCAAACTCTACTTTTTCTTCTATTAAAACTTTTTGAAGATAGTTTTCAATAGTGTTTTCGGGGATTTTGTTAAATCTGAAGTGTTGAACCCTGCTTAAAATAGTTGATGGCAGTTTTAGAGGGTCTGTTGTTGCCATTATAAATTTAACGTATTCAGGAGGTTCTTCAAGGGTTTTTAAAAGGGCGTTAAAAGCTTCGTTGGTTAGCATATGAACCTCGTCTATAATAAATATTTTGTATCTTCCAATAGAAGGTTTATATTTGGTATGTTCTATAAGCTCTCTTATATCTTCTATTTTTCTGTTGCTTGCGGCGTCCATTTCAATGATGTCTATATGTCTGTTTTCGTTTGATAACAGGCAGTTTTCGCATTTTTCACAAGGAGACGAAGTAGGACCATGCTCGCATTGAAGAGATTTTGCAAATATTCTGGCCGTAGTTGTTTTTCCACTTCCCCTAAGACCGGAAAAGAGATAAGCATGAGCTATTCTTTTTGTATCGAGTGCGTTGGAGAGAGTTTTTACTATTGCGTCTTGGCCGATGATTTCTTCAAATCTTTTAGGCCTGTATTTAAGAGCTAAAACCAATTAAAAGCCTTTTTTTTAAGAATTATACCAAATGAAAAATCAGGATATTTTGTTTGTGATATAATTTTGAAAAAAGGTGTTATAGAATGTTAAAAGAATTGATGTTTGACACCGTTTCTCTTATAACCATATTAAATCCAATAGCAGCTGCGGCTATTATGATGTCTCTTGTAAAATATTCCGATATTCCGGATGTTGCAAAAAAAACAAGTCTTACCGTTTTAGCGGCAAGTGTTATTACAATGATAGGAGGGGGATATATTTTAAAAATTTTTGGAATTAATATACCTTCAATAAAAGCAATCGGTGGAGTGGTTTTACTTATTATAGCTCTTCATATGATTCAAGGTAATGAAATCGCTCCTACTAATACTACACAAGAAGAGCATAATGCGGCTGAAAATAAAGATGATGTTGCAATTATTCCTCTTGCCATTCCAGTGTTATTTGGTCCCGGAGTTATTACCACTATTATAGTATTAAGCGAAAAAGCCTATTCTTTTAAAGAAAAAGGCATATTATTAATTTCTATTTTGCTTTCTTCTTTTATTGTTTATATAACTCTTAGAAATGCTGCTTATATTTCTAAAATTCTAGGCGTTAATGGTTTGAAAATAGTTACGAGACTTATGGGGCTTATTATCGGGGCTATAGCGTTTTTGTTTTTAGTAGGCGGAATTAAGTCTTTATGGTTTGATATGTAAGGAAATCTTATGATTACGAAACTTATATTTTCAGCTCTTATTAGCGGAACAATAGCCGGAATCTTTATTGTAATCTACGGGCTTTTAACTAAATTTTTATCTTTTTTATTATTTTTTGGAGACCCTTTTGAAACTGTGCCAAAACTTCCCGTTTGGTATATTTATCTAGTACCTATGGTTTCTATTTTTATCGTTAATTATATGATTTCAAAAAACGAAGCCGTAAAAGAATACGGAGTTAGGGAGATTGCCGAGGCTATTGAAAAAAATAGGCTTATTTTCGGCATTAAGGATTTGATTTTAAAAATTTTCGCTTCTTCTTTATCCATAGCCAGCGGATTTGCAATAGGAAACGAAGGTCCGAGTGCGGCTATAGGAGCTATGATAGCCAATAAGATACACGGATTTTTAAAACTTCCAAAAGAGCTTTTAAAAGTTTCTCTAAGTGTAGGGGCTAGCAGTGGAATTGCCGCTATTTTCGTTTCACCCGTAACCGGTATTATGTTTGCTATAGAAAATTTGGCTTATGAATTTGTCAGGGATTTTGCCGGATATTTGATTCTTGCAAGCGTTGTGTCTTTTAGTATAGCATGGCATTTTTTAGAACCTCTTATTTTTACATATTCTACCGGAAAATTTATAGAATACCGCTATATTGTTGCAACCGTTTTATTTGTTCCCGTTATTACTTTTTTTGTGTTTTTTTATCTTTCTTTAAAAGACAGGGTTTTAGAATTTTTGAATCTAAAAATCATAGAAAGATTTCTACCTTATCGCAACTTTATTTTTGCTGTAATCGGCGGAGGTGTGATAGGAACTATTATGATTATAACTCCTTATGCTGCTTTTAGCGGTCATGAAGTTGTTAAAATACTTATTAACGATTCGGCTCATTTTCCTTTATGGATGATTTTTTTAATTATTGTTTTAAGAATCGTGGCTACTAGCGTATCTTTATACGCAAACGCCGTAGGTGGGATTTTTATAGCGTTGATGAGTATAGGGGCTTTGGTCGGATACGGATTTGGAGAGGTTTTGAATTTTTATTTTCCTTTTGAGATAGAACCTTTTTATTTTGCTGCCATTGGAGCGGCGGTTTTTATGGGGGTAAATATGAAACTTCCTCTAACGGCTGTGGTATTGGCTTTGGAGATGACGTATGATTATAACGTAGTTGTTCCTACAGGTATAAGCGTGGTATTGGTAATGTTTTTTGTAAGTTTGAAATTTGATTTGCATAAATTACATATAAGACCGGTTTGGAGGCAGTAAATGAAAAAAATTTTAATCCTTTTTTCTTTTATATTTTTATTTGCAGGGAATATTGACGAACTTATAAAAAAAGTGCCTAAAAATTCTCCGGAATATAATTTGGATGTTGTTTTATATAAAAAAATAAAAGATTTGAAATATAGGCCTATAGATTTAAAGTTTAATATAAAAAATGAAAAAGAATATATAAATGCGTTTTTAAAACTTATCGAATTAAAAAAAGAATTAAATTCTTTGCCGGATAAAATAAATGATTTAGACAAAAAAATTTCTCTTTTAAAAAATCATCAAACAGTTACTCAAGAATTACAATATATTTATTACAAAAAAATAAAAGAAGTTTATTTAAAAAGATTGTATGAATTA
>JBDONV010000218.1:0-1577 GCA_039831165.1 Nautiliaceae bacterium
GTTCCGGCGATTAATATTTTTTTCATTTCCACTCCTTAAAAGTTGTTTTAAGAAGTGTATCACCCGGGAGTTAAAGAAAAATTAAAAATCTTAAAGTTTACTTAAAGATTTTTTCTACAATACTTACAAAATTGGGATTAAATATAGTCAGGGCAAACACGGAAATACCTATAAGAACTTTTAACAAAAGGGTGTTTTTTTGAATTTCCCCTCTTATTTCATTTATTTCGGCTCTTACTTCGCTTATTTCAGTCCTTACTTCATTTATCTCGGCCCTTACAAACTCTTTTGTGGCAAGTTCGCTTCTCAGCTCGTTATACAGCTCCGCTTTTATCTCTTCTTTTTTTTGAGAAATATCTTTTTCCGCTTCTTTATGAATTATTTCCAAAAACAGTTCTATGGCACTAGCAAATTTTTCAGCTCCTTCTTTTCCGAGTTTTTTGACCAGTTCCTCAAAAAGTTCTCTCGATAAAGTATATTGCATAATTAAGCCTTTTTATAATTATACCATTTACTAAATAAAATTTTTCAAAAATCTTTTTGCCTCATCCAAATCGGCAAGAGGTATAAGTTCTCCGTTTTTTACATAATACCACTCTCTTTTGTCAAATTTTCTGCCGGTTTGAAGGCGCGTTTCCAACACATCGTTTTCAAAAACTTCCACATCCCAGCTCTCTTTGTACGACTTTTGTTTTTTACACCACTCTTTGCCGTTTGAGGGAATAAAGTCTCTTTCTATATCATCACCGCTTAAATAAAGTTTGGCAACATATGCGGGACCGAACTTAGGGATATAGCAATCATCCGTTTTAAAATGAATCCATCTGCCTTCCCTTCTTTTGGCAAGCTCCGCTTTTGCTTTTTCTATAAAATCAGTAAGTTCTTCGTCGCTGAAGACGGAAAAATCTATTTTCATTTCACCACCATGCCAAAATTTTTTCGTTCAATTCATCTGTCTGTGAGTTTTTAAACATATGATAAATATATCTTGCAAACATATCCGTTTCGATATTCACCTTCCTGTGCGGTCCGTATTTTTTAAAAAGCGTGTTTTCAAACGTGTGGGGAATAATCGTAAGACGAAACCTGTCCGAAAAAACCTCGTTTACGGTAAGACTGACGCCATCTATTGCTATCGAACCTTTAGGGGCGATATATTTTATTATTTTCGGGTCGGTTTTTATAATAACGTCGTATGAGTTTTGAGTTTTTTTGATTTCAAGCACCTCACCGACCACATCCACATGTCCTTGAATAAGATGTCCGTCTATCCTGTCTCCGAATCTGAGAGCCGGCTCGATATGGACTTCCTGTCCCGCCGTATAATTCTCAATCGGTATGATTTTTTGAGTTTCGGGGGAAAGTTCTACTTCAAAGCCGTCCGGATAAATTTTGGTAACTGTCAGACAGACCCCGTTTACCGCAATACTGTCTCCGATTGAAGGTTTATATTTACTGATAATTCTAAGCCTGTTGTTACCAAAACTTTTTACCCTGCCGAGTTCTCTTATAAGTCCGTTAAACATTAAAAATACTCCTCTAAAAGTTCCAAAACTTTTTTGGGGTCTTTTACTTCG
>JBDONV010000053.1:0-5670 GCA_039831165.1 Nautiliaceae bacterium
ATCAGTAATCTGGCAATGCTTACAGGAAATTTTAAAAAAGGAGCCGGCGTATTGCCTCTAAGAGGACAAAATAACGTTCAGGGAGCTTGCGATGTAGGATGTCTTCCATATTATCTGCCTGATTACATAAGACCGGATGAAGAACATATTGGACTTATGACTCCGGATATTATCGATGCTATAATAGATGGTAAAATAAAAGCTATAATCAATATGGGGGAAGATATTTTACATATTCATCCAAATCAAAATAAAATCCATATTGCGTTTAAAAAGCTTGAATTTTTAATGGTAATGGAAGTTATGGAAAATGAAATTACAAAAGCGGCGGATATTGTATTTGCAGTAAAAAGCGCTTATGAAAAAAGAGGTGTTTATGTAAATGCCGAGAGAAGACTTCATCTCTCAAAACCTCTTGTAAAAAGTGATTTGCCGGATGACTGGGAGGTTATAAAGGAACTTTCCAAAAGGTTTGGAGGTGAGATAAATTATGTTTCAAGCGAAGAAGTTTTTAATGCATGTAAAAAAGAAGTCAGCCGTTTTGAAGGAGCCACATACAAAAGACTGGAAAAAAAATCTCTTCAGTGGCCGATAAGTAAAGACGGAAGAGATACTCCCGTGCTTCATCTTGAAAAATTCAGCACTCCTGACGGGAAAGGGCATTTTCATTATCACAAATACCATATAAGAGGAGAAGTGAAAGATTTAATAGAAGGTAAAAAAAGATGGTGGCTGAATACGGGAAGGGCGCTTGCTCAATATAATAACGCCGCGCAGACTAAAGTTAGTGAAAAGCTTGTTAAAAGATATGGTGATGATATTTTATTGGTGAATGAATGTCACAGGGATGAAATAAATGAAAGGGTAGTTTTAAAAAGTATTTACGGTAAAACTAAACCTTTAAAAGTTAAATTTACCAAGTCCGTTAGACCTTATACAATATTTACGACGTTTCATTTTGCTAAAAACCGTATTAATTATCTTTTTGGAGACGAAGCCGACCATAAAGTAAAGACTGCTAGATTTAAGGCTATGGAAGTCGAGATTATTAATCTCGGCTGAAATTTTCTTTACAAGAAAACAGGGTCAAAGACTGTATGGTTAATATTTAAATATAGTAACTAAATTTTTTATTATAAATTATGCTAAAATATATTGACAATAGGCAACTAAATATTGTATAATTTTAATACCAAAAAATTTAAGGAGGGGAACATGGCAGAAGTAAAAAAAAGAATGGAAGAAAATAAAGAGGTAACAAAAAAAGTAGAAGCTGCACAGGATAAATATGTTGATGAAAGAGTTAAAAAAATAACTGAAGAAGCTGTTGAAGCTATTAATCTTGTTGCTAAAGTAATCGAACTTCTTGATAAAAAAGAAAAAGATAAAGCGCTTGAAGAAATAGCAAATGTATTAGGAAAACTTGAAGTATTAATTGCAAGAGATCCAAATTTACAGTTAGTTCCTGTAGATGTTAGAGAATCAGTAGTAGATTTTCCTGGAACTGTTGATGATGTTGAAGCTGCTAAAACTGAAATTGTAGCTTTGATTAAAACGGGTGAAGTTCAGTTGGCTAGAGATATTATGTTAAATTTAGCAAGTGAACTTGATATTTTCGTAACAGCGCTACCTATTGGAACATATCCGGTAGTTTTAAAAGCTATTATTCCTTTAATTGAGCAGGAAAAATATGAAGAAGCTAAAAGACTTTTAATAGAAGCTCTTGAAACGTTGGTTCTTGAAAAAATAGTATTGCCTTTGCCTATCTTAAGAGCGGAACAAACTATTATAAGAGCTCATGAACTAGCTAATGGAGAAAATCCTAATAAAGATGAATTGAAAGAACTCCTTGCGTATGCAAAAGAGCAGTTAAAACTGGCTGAAGCTTTAGGATACGGAAGAGTGGATATTGATTATAAAGATTTATATGAAGAGATTGAAAAACTTGAAAAAATTCTTGAAGGTGAAGAGTCAACAAAAGATATTTTTGAAACTCTTAAAGAAAAACTTTCAGGAATTATGGCTAAATTTAATAAGCCTAAAGCTCCTACAAAAATGCCTCAAGCAGAAGATAATAAAGAAAACAAAGAGGAGTCTAAATAAGACTTCTCTTATTTTACTCCGTGAGAATGTAAAAATTCTTTTCTACTTATTAAATTTTCTAAAATAGCAAACAATATCATAAAATTTATAAAACTGGTACCTCCATGACTTATAAGAGGAAGGGGAACTCCTACTACAGGAGCTAAATTCATCGTCATAGCCATATTTACGAATGCATAAATAAACAACATTAAAGCTACACCGGCATACATAACTTTTGCAAAATAGTCATCTTTTAATTTTTCAGCTTTTATCAAAAGGTAAACTATAAGTAAAAAATATAAAAATATTAATGATACAGCTCCTATAAATCCGAATCTTTCTATGAAATAAGCGAAAATAAAGTCACTGCTGGCTATGGGTAAAAATTTAAGCTGTGTTTGAGTGGCTTCTGTTTTGCTTTTTCCGCTAACGCCTCCTGAGCCTATTGCTATTAAAGACTGTTTGACATGGTAGCTCGGTTTATTTAGAAAATGTTCTATTCTTTTTTTTTGATAATCTTTTAAAAGATACTTATATGCTATCGGAATAAAAATTATGCTAAAAATTCCTATACTTATCCAAATTTTTTTATCTACTCCCACAATAAATAAAACACCAAAACCGATAATAAGAGTAACAAGGGCAGTTCCTAAATCTGGTTCTTTTGCTATAAGTAAAAAAGGAAGGATTATATAAAAAGATAATTTTAAAAATTCTTTAAAATTATAAACAGGTCTTGGAGGATGTTTGTATATGAGGTATCCTAGCATTAATAAAAGTGTTGTTTTCATAAATTCAGAAGGTTGTATGGTAATATTTAAAAGCGGTATTTTAAGCCATCTTTTAGCTCCTAATATTTTTACACCTACAATATCCACTAGCAGCAGCAGTAAAATATTAAGCCAGTAAATAAAAGGAATTATCCATAAAAATTTTCTTATCGGAATAAAATAAACTATTAAAAATATGGCTATTCCAATAGCTATATAAATAATTTCTTTTATAAAAAGCTTTTGAGATATTTCACTTACTAAAAGAAGGCTTATTATAATAAATGGAAGGAGCAAAAAAAGAAGAAAAAAATCGAACTTTTTTATTGACATGGATGTTTTGAATAATCTTCAAACAATTTTTCCATAGTTTCGCTGAGTTTATGAGAGTTCTCATCAACTTTTTTGAATGTTTCAATAATTTCGTCTTTTCTTTTAATACATGTTTTATCTTTTGTACATTCAAGGGCTTTATTTGTAAGAAGATGAATGTTTTTATGGTATTTGTCTTTAATTTCTTTATATTCTTTAAGACATCCGAGTTTGGATACTGTTTCTTCGCTTCTTAACCATTTTCCAAATTCGCATTCGTTATCAGTTAGAGTAGGAATTTCTTTTTCTTGAACAACCGCTTCATAAGCGTTTAATTTATAAACTAAGTGAGCAAGTCTTGCTAAATCCAGATACATTCTAACTAGTGCCAAATCTACATTTTTTCTGTTTTGTTGAGCTTTATCTCTAAATCCTAAAACAAGTTGGCTTACTGTTTCAACGTCATCTCTGGAAGAAGTTGCCATTTCTGTGATTTTTTCGGCATTTGATTGAATTTCACTTGTTTCTTGTTGAAGAGTTTTAATGGTTATTGAAATTTCGCTTGTAGCTTTTTGTGTACGTTCTGCTAGTTTTCTAACTTCATCCGCAACAACCGCAAATCCTCTTCCGTGTTCTCCTGCTCTTGCAGCTTCTATTGCGGCGTTAAGAGCTAGTAAATTTGTCTGGTCTGCTATATCGGTAATAAGTTCTACAATTTTTCCTATTTCATCTGCTCTTTGTGAAAGCATATCAATAGCTTCGTTGGTGTGGGCTATAAAGTCTATAAGTTCCATTAAAACTTCTGAAAGTTTTTGAATTTTCTGGGCTGACTCATCCGCTCCTTCGTAAATTTCGCTTGAGAGTTTATCAATTTCCACCATAAACGATTTAAGTTTTGTATTTAATGAGTTTTTGATGTCGTTGATTTCTTTTTTGGTTCCTCCTCCGAGTTCGTTAAGCTGGATAAACAGTTCGCTTCTTGCCTGTTCTTTAAGAGCGGTTGAAATAGCTTTTACGGCATCGTTAATCATAAGTACTGTTGAACGGAATCTGCCTTTATATCCCTGGGGAGCTATGTCTCTATAGTCAATTCCATGTTGTGCGGATTCTATTGATTCTTTGATGTCTCTTTCAAACGCTTCTAACTGGTCAAGAAGGTCGTTTACATCCCATGCCATTTCACTAAAAGGGTCGTTTTGTGGTATTTTGGTTATTCTTTTTTCAAAATCGCCTCTTGCGGCCGCTTTTATTGTTTGTTTTATTTTATTTAAAATTTCACTTTGAGAAGATGTGGTTGGAGTTGATTTAAACAGACAAAAACCTCCGGCTATAAGTCCTACTATTCCAAGACCTAAAGAGATAAAATCGTTGTTTAAAAAAGCGAGTGCGGACATAATCAAAAATATTGCTTCTATTGCCCATAAACCTATTTTTTTATAATTCATTGATTAATCCTTTTTGAATTTTTATCATAAGTTCATTAAAAGACATATTATATTTTTTAAGAAGATTTTCCACTTCCATTAAAGAAGCTTCCATTCCTCCGCTTTGTTCTATAGATAGAAGATGTTTATATAAAGGTTCTATTATTGATTTAAATCCTTCTCTTGGCTTTCTTCTTACCGAATAGTAATCTATTGTTTCTCCATGTTCGTTCAAAGTAGGCGAAATATTGGCAAACACCCAATAATATCCTCCGTCTTTTCTCAAATTTTTAACAAACCCAAACCACTCTTTTTTATTTTGAATATGGTCGTATAATATCTTAAACGCGCATCTTGGCATATCGGGGTGTCTTAAAATGTTATGAGGGGCTCCTAAAAGTTCCTCTTCGGTGTAACCACTTATTTGTATAAAAATCCTATTTCCGTATAGAATACGGCTTTTTAAATCAGTTTTTGAAACAATAAAATCCTCTTCTTTTAAAACCACTTCCTTTTCAATAGGGGTGACTTTTGGCTTTCTCATCTATTCTCCTTTAATTTGATTGCATCTATACCTTTTCTGGCAGCTTTTTCTATTTCATCAAAAGATTTTACTAAAAATACCACTTTCGTATCAAGTAAATATTCTTCAACGATTTTTTGAAACTCGGCGGCGTTTTCTAAAATATCGGTAAAAACATATTTTGCTTTAAGGTTTGATACAAATATAAGCTCTTTTATTGAAGATATATTTACTCCATAAGGAATTGAGTTTTTTTTGCAGAAATTAAAAACCTCAAGGCTTGAATCGCAGTAATCGAAAATGAGCGTCGAGTTTGAAGGGGAGTTTTTAATATCTTCAATTGTTTTTACGAAGTAAAAATTTTCTTCGCTAAAAGGGGCTTCAAGAATTTGCATAACAATCCTTACATATGTTTTTACCGTTAATTTGTTTTATTTCATTTTTAGGATAAAATGTTTTGCATTTATCACACATAATGAGTTCGTCTTGGTTTTCTTCTTTTTCTTTCGGTATTTCTTTTTTTTTGAAAAAAAAGAAATAAACTACTGCTGCAATA
>JBDONV010000102.1:0-1576 GCA_039831165.1 Nautiliaceae bacterium
AAGTTAATGTAATGGTAAAAATATTATGTTAAGTAAATTTTATTGTATAGGAATGTGTTGTAATCTGGAACTTTCACAACTAAACAAAAGTGAAATTATTTTTCGTGGTGGGGTTTGTGTTTGGTTGGTAAATTAAAAATAACTATTATTCCAATTAGAGTTATTAATCCTCCAATTATTCCTAATAATATTCCATTCATTATAATTCCTCCAATTTGTCAGTTTCAATTTTTAATTTCCAAGTCAAATATAAAACTACTACGATTATAGCAGTAAATCCAAAAGTTACAAGTAATTGTTTGAAAAGTGGTAGTTTATCAAAAGCATTAAAGATAAAAGCTATCATACCAAATAGTGCTGTTAAAGTAATTCCCCAAGCTAATCGGTAATTTGATACTTTTTCTTTTTGCTTATCTAACTTGCTCATATTATCCCCTCTTCTTTTAGTTCTTTTAAGTGTTTTCTTATTGTCTTTGGGTCTAACTTTGTAGCTTTAGATAACTTTGTTATGTTCCAAGTTCCGTCTTTTTTCTTATATTCATCAGCTAAAAGATTATTTTGAATAAATCCAATTAGTATAGCTCTCGCTCTTTGTTTTTTTAATTTTGCATTTTCTTTTGCTCTTTCACTGCGTGTCATCTTCCATTCCTTTCGCTTTGGTATAGTCCAGCCTCTATTGTTATACCAGTTCCAAATATTTCTACATTTAGCCCTTAAAGTGCTTTTATCCTTTCTATCAAAAAAATTTCTAAATGCATAATCTTGCAACATCTCATACGGCACGGGTATACCTTCCCCAAACTCTTTTATAAGCTCTTCTGTATATAATTTTATAGCCCAGAAGACTTGGTCTATTGTTCCTACACTTTCAGAGCTCCAAATTCTTTTTTTATTTGCCCAGTATAAAGAAGGCAAATTTTGAAAGTTTTTAAGCTCATAGCTATGTTGGGTATCTTTAATGGCTTCTCGTTGCATATTAGGCTTGTAAGGTAGTCTCTCGGGTTTATTTTGTTTATATGCAATAATAAATCTTGCAATAATATCGTTAAAATATTCCCTACTTTCTTTTGTTCCGGGATAGCCATTAATAAGCCAGCCGATAAACACTCCAGCTTGAGCGTGCATAAGATAGTTAGGTGCAGGTAGGTTATACTCTAAAAATTCATCGCCTACGGCGTTATATAAGAAAAAATAAAGCCAAGTATGATATACTTTCATACACGAAAACCTTTCTGAGCCTGTAAGCAAACTTTGACGGGTGTGCTTACAGGCTTTTTTTTGGTATTTAGATAGGGAAATCATACAATGTTTTCCCTTGTATGTCAATAATAGGGAATTCAAACGCCTATAAGGGGGTATAGTATTTTTGCTTGCAAAAATGCTATTCTGCGTAGCAGATTTTGACCTTGTTTTTTTCTTTATTTTTCCCTTTTGGTTTAGAGAGTTTCGATAAAAGATTTTTTAAAAAAGTAAAAATTTTAAAGAAAAAGCGTTTCGATTAAGAGGGATATTGCTTTTTCTCTTTACAGGCACAGAACGTAGTGGCGTAGCTTTTCTAAAAAGCGGCCTTCTAAAT
>JBDONV010000248.1:0-1575 GCA_039831165.1 Nautiliaceae bacterium
CTGGAATAAAAGTTATAAGACCTATGATAAAAGTAAGAGAAAAATGGATTAAATATATGGCTGAAAAAAATAATTTTCCTATAATAGACGGAGAAGTCAGCTGTCTTGCCCTAAAAGATAGTGAAGGTGTAAAAATGCCTTTTGCAAGGGCTAAAATAAAAGAGTGGCTTAAAAAAATGGAAGAAGAGGAACCTAAACTTTTTCAACGGCTTGAGAGCGCTTTTGAAAATATTGAATGTCATACATTTTTTATGAAGGAGTTTTTGAAGTGAGATTAAGTTCCTGGGAAGTGGAAATAATAAAAAAGTCGGCTAAAGAGGTTTTTGGGAATAATGTGAAAATTATTCTTTTTGGAAGTCGGGTTTATGATTATAAAAAAGGCGGAGATATAGACTTGTATGTAATTACAGATAATCCTACGTATGAGAATAAATCAAAATTTTGGATTTTGCTGCAGGAAAGACTCGGAGAGCAAAAGATTGATATAGTTTTAAGTGAAGATAAGAATAGAAGTATAAAACAGGTTGCTTTAAAAGAAGGAATAGAATTATGAAAGAAAAATTTTTAATGTATATGGAGGAATTAAAAAAACATAGAAAAGTATTGCAAAATCAACTTGAAAAAATAGAAGCCATTTATGGAGAAAAAATTAATGAAGATGTTATCAGGGATTTAATTGAATTTAATGTGGAAATTTTAGATTCAATTGCTTATAGATTTGCGAAATTTCAAGATACATTGGGAAAAACTATAAAAGTCTGGTTTTCTCTAAAAGGAGAAAGCGTTGATAGTTTGACTGTTATTGATGTTATTAATTTTGCTGAAAAGGTAGGGTTTAGTGTTTCTAAAGAAGTTTGGTGGAAATTAAGAAATATTAGAAATAAACTTACTTATGAATATGAACACGAATATATAAAAGTTGCAGATGCCGTTATGGAAATTAAAGAACTTTTTCCGAGATTAAACAAACTTTTAAAAGAACTTGAGGAAAGAACATGAAAGTACTTGTCGGAATTAGCGGAGGGGTTGACAGTGCCGTTACGGCTTATCTTTTAAAGAAGCAAGGGTATGAAGTTATCGGGCTTTATATGAAAATGCACAGCGGGGTTAATCATAAGGAGAATTTGGAAAAAATAGAAAAACTTTCAAAATTGATTGGATTTGATTATTATATTGAGGATGTGGAAGAAGAGTTTAAAAAAAAGGTGTATGAGTATTTTGTAAAAAGTTATAAAGAAGGAGCGACTCCAAATCCTTGCGCTATGTGTAATATAGAAATTAAATTTGGTATTTTTATGAATTTTTTAGAAAAATATTCTTGCGAAAAAGCGGCTACGGGTCATTATGTGAGAAATGACGGTGAGTTTTTATATGAGGCAAAGGATAAAAGTAAAGACCAGAGTTATTTTTTGTTTGGGATAAAAAAAGAGGTATTACCAAAAGTATTATTTCCTCTTGGAGAATATACAAAAAATGAAATAAAAGAGATAGCAAAGCAAATAGGCCTTGAGGAATTTGCCTCTCAAAAAGAATCTCAGGATATCTGTTTTATAGATAATAGTTATATAGACGTGT
>JBDONV010000141.1:0-5648 GCA_039831165.1 Nautiliaceae bacterium
ACGAAGATCCGACAAGTGTGGAATCGGCAGCCGTCTGTGCGGCTGACGCTCTTTCCGCAGCAAGACCGGGAGCAAGAAGAGAGGTACTTGAAGCGTTCTTAAAAAGAGTTCAGGCGATAGAGGATATAGCTATAAGTTATGAGGGAGTAATAAAAGCGTATGCTATGAATGCAGGTCGAGAAATTAGGGTAATAGTTGAAGCCGATTTAATAAGTGATGATGAGGCCGTATTGCTTGCTAGGGAAATAGCCAAAAGAATAGGCGAAGAGGTCAGTTTCCCTGGAGAAATTAAAGTTAATGTTATAAGAGAAAAAAGAGCTGTTGATTATGCGGTTGCCAGTTAGGAGGGAAAATGGAAATTTTAGTAAAGCCGTGTGGAGAATTTTATACTAACTGTTATATTATTGATAAAAAGATTATAATAGACCCCGGAGTCGGGGCATTTGAGTTTGTAAAAGAACATGTAAAAGAACCTCTTGCCATTATTAATACTCACGGGCATTTTGACCATGTATGGGACAATCAAAAAATAAAAGAGTATTACAATATTCCTATTTATATTCACAAAAATGATGCTTTTATGCTTGAAAGAGATCCTTTTGGATACAATCCACCAAAATCGACCCCTGATGTTTTAATGGAAGAGGGAAATTATAAAATAGGGAATTATGAGCTTTTAGTACGTCATTTTCCCGGACATACTCCCGGAAGTGTTACGGTAGAGATAGGGGAAGAGATGTTTAGTGGGGATTTTATTTTTGACGGAAGTATAGGAAGAGTCGATTTTCCTTATTCCGACCCTGAAAAAATGAAAGAATCTATTAGAAAATTTTTAAAAATACCTTACGATAAAAGGGTTTTACCAGGTCATGGTCCCGCTACCACAATAAAAAAAGCTCAGAAGTTTTTGCCTATGTGGCTTAATTATTTATAAAGTTTTATTAAAAATATTGGAAAATCTTTATGTTTTTTTATCGTATGGATAATTTTATAATCGATATTCCATTCCTTAAAATACTCCTTTAACTCTTCAAGGCTAAAACCGAAATAACATACGTCGTCGTTTCCTCTTGTGTGAAAACTTCCGTCTTCTTTTTCCAAATCGGCCAGATAACAGATATTCGTTATTTCATACAATTTTTTTGACAGGGATTTAATGTCTTTTATATGATGAAGGGTCATAGATGAAATTACAGTATCAAACTTCTGATTTATTTCAAAAATATTTTTTTGATACGCTTTTGCGTTTAAAGTTAGTTTTTTTGCTTTTTCATTAAATTTTTTTATCATCTCTTTTGATGTGTCTATTCCGATAATTTCTTTTACAAAAGGAGCGATATTTAACCCCACAAGGCCTGTCCCACAGCCAAATTCCAAAACTTTTTCATTACCTTTTAAGTGTGGGACAATATTACTTACTACCGCTTTAGCTAAATTTACGCGGCGAGGCAAATCATCCCAGCTTAAAGCATCCAAATCAAACCTGTTCATATTACTCCCAGTGAAGTTTTATTCCGGCTTTTTGTAACGCTTGATGAATATGACTCATTTGTGCCGCTTTATCTCTGCACCATTCAGGCGCCAAAAGGTTTTCGCTTCCCGCCGTCATTCTCTGGATTGAAATGTTTTGAGGAAGCATTTTTATAGATTTTACAAGTGTGTCGATATACTCTTCTTCCGTAATAGGGGTAAAATTTCCTTTTTTGTATTCGATTGCAAGAAGAGTGTTTTGAGTAACATAAAGGGGGTGAAATTTTATACTGTCTATATTTAAAGCGATAGAATCTTCTACGCTTTTTAACATATCTGTTTGCGTTTCGCCTGGAAGTCCGAATATTAAATGACCGCAGACATTGAGCCCTAAATCTTTTGTTTTTTTTATAGTATTTACGACATTTTGAAAGTTATGGCCTCTATTTATTTTTTTTAATGTTTCGTTATTTGATGTTTGAATACCGTATTCAATCCATATTTCATACTCTTTTGAAAGTTTTTTTAGATACTGAAGTGTTTCGTCGGTAATACTGTCTGTTCTGGTTCCTACACTTATTCCTATTACATCTGGAAACGACAAAGCTTTTTCGTAAAGGGCTTTTAGGGTTTCAAAAGGAGCGTAAGTATTGGTAAAACTTTGAAAATAAACGATAAATTTTTGGGCTCCGTATATTTTTTTTAATGTAGGTACGGTATTAAAAAATTGAAATTCCAGGCTTTTTAATTGTTTTTCTAAAAGAGGGTTATCTTTTGAAGTGAGATTAAGTGTAAATTTTTCTTTTGTAAAGTTAGGAGAAAAACTCTCATTTTCACAAAAAATACATCCGCCCCTGGCTACTGTTCCGTCAATATTGGGACAGGTGAAACCGGGAATGGAAATTGGTACTTTTTTGACGGTTGTTTTAAATTTTTTCTTTAAATATTTTCCAAATGTATAAAGTTTATCCATTATACCTCTTTTTTGGCTCCTTTATAACAAAAAAGAGAAAAAAAGTCCAGATTAAAGGATAGGATAGTTTCCGTCAAAGCATGCAAAACAGTAATTTTCTTTTTTATCTTTTATAGCTCTGACCAGTCCTTCAATAGATAGATAAGCTAAAGAGTCGGCTTCGATATATTTTGCGATATCTTTTGTGGATAATTTAGAAGCTATAAGTTCTTCTTTACTTGGAGTGTCTACTCCGTAATAACAAGGTCCCGTAGTGGCCGGTGATGCTATTCTCATATGAACTTCTTTGGCTCCCGCTTCTTTTAGCATCCTCACAATTCTTCTACTGGTAGTCCCTCTTACTATACTATCATCAATTACGACTAGTCTTTTCCCTTCTATTTTGTGTTTAATAGGGGATAGTTTCATTTTTACTTTTAAATCCCTTATTTCCTGAGACGGCTCAATAAATGTTCTTCCAACGTAATGGTTTCTCATAATTGCCATTTCAAAAGGAATGCCGCTCTCTTGTGCATATCCTAAAGCAGATGCAACTCCGCTGTCAGGAACTGGTACTACTATATCAGCATCTACAGGCAATTCTTTTGCTAGTTCCCTTCCCATTTGTTTTCTGATGCTGTAAACGTTTTTTCCAAAAACATTGCTGTCCGGTCTTGCAAAATAGATGTATTCGAAAACACACTGTTTTGGTGTCGGTTCAAAAATCATTTCACTTTTAATTTCGCCGTTTTCAAATGTAATCATTTCCCCAGGTTTTACATCTCTTATAAATTCGGCTCCTACAAGCTCAAATGCGCAAGTTTCACTGGCTACTATATAGCCTCCGGATTTTATTTTCCCAAGGGATAGAGGTCTAAATCCAAAAGGGTCTCTTATGGCAAACATTTTGCTTCTGCTAAGAATTACTAAAGAAAAAGCCCCTTTAATTTTTTTTACGGCATCTATTATTCTTTCTTTAAGAGTTGGTTTTTGATAGTTTTTAGCGATAAGGTGAATTAAATTTTCCGTGTCCATATTACTTTGAAAAATAGCTCCTATTTTGATAAGCTCATCTCTTATTTCTTTTGCGTTTACCAAGTTTCCATTATGGACTATTGAAATTTCCCCAAGACCGTATCTCGCAAATACAGGCTGGGCATCCAGAATGGAATCATCCCCCGCAGTGGAATATCTGGTATGACCTATTGCCATATCGCCTTTTAATACGTTAAAGTGGTCTTCTTTAAAAATTTGAGTAACAAGTCCTCTGTCTTTTATAGTACGAATATGAACTCCATCACTTGAAGAAATTCCTGCAGCTTCCTGACCTCTGTGCTGCATAGCAAAAAGAGAATAAAACGCAAGTTTGCTGGCGTTTTGATTACCGTAAATACCTACTACTGAACACATTTATCTATCCTTTATAATCCTAAAGCGTCGTTTATTGAATAAAGACCCGGTTTTTGATTTATAAGCCATTTTGATACTTTTATGGCTCCTCTTGCAAACGTTTCTCTGTTTGTAGCCGTATGATTAAGCTCTAAGAACTCGCCTTCGTTATAAAATCCTACCGTATGTCTTCCTACCACGTCCCCGCCTCTTATGGCGAATACTCCTATTTCATCTTTTGTTCGGGCTCCGACATGTCCGCTTCTTCCCGTTACCATCACGTCTTTAAGTTCAAGCCCTCTAGCACGAGCGGCGTGTTCTGCAAGAGTCAGGGCCGTTCCGCTTGGAGCGTCTACTTTGTATCTGTGGTGTTGTTCTACTATTTCTATATCGAAATCTTTAAGTTTGGCGCTTACCATTTCTACTAGTTTATTTAAAACAGCTATTCCCAGACTCATATTAGTTGCATAAAGAACAGGAGCTTTTTTACTAACTTCTATCATAAGATTTTTTTGATGGTCATTTAGGCCGGTTGTAGCTATTACAAGCGGTTTTGGAATTTCAAGAGCCGCTTCTAGGAGTTTTTGTGTAGCCACAGGTGCCGAAAAATCTATTACTATGTCACTGTTTTCAAGAAGTGTTTTTGCATCATTTGTTATTACTGTGTCTTTATCAAATTCTATTGTCTGAGGGCCTTCAAACATAACCGCTCCGATAGGAGAGTTTTCTTCTTTTAGGATTTTTACTAAAAGTTGTCCGACTCTTCCAGTCGCTCCAACTATTCCGTATTTCATATTTCTTCCTTTTCTATATATTTTGTTGCGTTAATGGCCGCTACCGCTCCATCTCCCGCTGCGGCTACGACCTGTTTTACGCTGTTTTCCCTAACATCACCGGCGGCATATACGCCTTTTTGGGATGTTTGCATATTTAAATCTACTTTTATTTCATCCCATGTATTAAGTTCAACCAGGCCTTTTGCTATCTGGCTGTTTACTTTCATGCCTACAAATACGAAAACACCGTCTATTTTCAACTCTTTTTCTTCACCGTTTTGTTTTATAATTATACCTTCTACAAATTGATTTCCCAAGACTTTTTTTACGGTTGAATTGTAAATTACCTCTATATTTTCCGTATTAAGAACTTTTTTTTGAGTAACAGGGGCTGCTCTGAATTTGTTTCTTCTATGTATGAGATAAACTTTTTTTGCTATTTTGCTAAGATATAAAGCTTCTTCAAGAGCAGTGTCCCCGCCTCCTATAACCGCTACGACTTTGTCTTTGTAAAAAAAACCGTCGCATACTGCGCAGTAGCTAACTCCCTTTCCTGTAAACTCTTCTTCTCCTTCAAATCCCGCTTTTTTAGGTGTCGCACCTGTAGCTATGATTACCGTTTTGGTATTGTATTCGTTTTTATGGGTTTTAACTGAAAAAATATTGTTTTTTGGGGTTATTTTCAATGCTTCTTCGCTTTTTATTTCACATCCGAATTTTTTAGCCTGCTTAGGCCAGCATGACATCATTTCAAGACCGCTTTTAACTTCACATATTCCAGGATAATTTTCTATTTCACTGCTAAGGGTTATTTGACCGCCGGGAGTCAGCTTTTCTAAAATTAAAGTTTTTGCTCCAAGCCTGCTTGAATAAATTCCAGCACTAAGTCCTGCAGGACCTCCTCCTATTATTATTACGTCGTACATTTTTTCTCCTTTTTATTTAATTACTTCCAGGGGACTTGCCTGTTTGTAGAGTTTTTTATTGTATTTTTTAATTTTTACAACCACCGGTATTTCATAAATGTTTAAATACTGAACTATTTTTATAAGAGTATTTAT
>JBDONV010000020.1:0-5567 GCA_039831165.1 Nautiliaceae bacterium
CTGTGAATAATAATATCTGACACTTCCTTTAAAAAACTTACCTATAACTTTATATTTTTTGTTTCCTTTTACAAGAACTAAAGGGGCAAGCAAGGTTATATCATTTGAGAGTCTTTTTAATAACTTTATCTGATGCGAGGTTTGATTTTTTATAAAAGAAAGAGGCATTTTTTCAAGTTCTTTAAAAAATCTGTTTAAAGTATATTCGGGAAGAATAAAAAGTTTAACTTTTTCTTTTCGTGCCTGGGCTAAAAAATAATTAAGCCTGGCTTTATCATAAGGAAGAGAATCCGCCTGATAAATAGCGATTTTCATTTAATCTCTTCAAAAACCAATTTTGCCTCTTCTATCATTTTTGAAGCTTCTTCTAATAATTTAACCCCTTTTTTATAAAACTCCATAGCTTCATAAAGCGTTATTTCCGGGTCGTTCAATTTTTCAAGAAGTTTTTTTGCTTCTTCCAGTTTTTTTTCAAAATCTTGCATCCAAATCTCCTTTTAATATATCACTGATTAAAAAATCAAATTTTTCCGTTTCAACCAAAAAACTGTCATGCCCGTAATCACTATCTATTTCATAATACTGGCATCTACCTCCCACTTTGTCCATATATTTTTTTATATCTCTCATCTCTTGAGGGAAAAAAAGAGTATCTCCGCTAAAACTTATTAAAAAAAGTTTATCTTTTATCTCTTTAAAAGCATCTTCTAAAGAATTAAAACCTCTACTTATATCAAATAAAGAAATAGCTTTTAAAAGATATATATAACTTAAAGGGTCAAACCATTTAGGAAAATTAGCACCGTTATATTCCAAATAAGATTCAACCTGAAATCTTCCAAAAAGCTCAAACATACCGTCGGTCTTCACATATTCCCGACCGAATTTTTTTTCAAAAGTAACCGGTGAAATATAATTTAAATACCCTATCATCCTTGCAGCCGCAAGCCCTTTTAAACCCTTTTCTTTTATTATTTCAGGGTCATAGTTTCCATTTTTAAATTCACTATCAGCCCTAATTGCTTCTATCATAGCCTTATTTATAGCGATTACGTAAGGCTTCGTCTGATAAGTTGTCGCTATAGGAATAACATATTCGGCAAATCCTGGATAATCTACAGCAAGTCTTAGAGCCTGCATACCTCCCATACTTCCACCGATTACCGCTTTTAATTTTTTAATGCCCAACGAATCAAGCAAAATTTTCTGGGCTTTTACCATATCTTTTATAGTAATTACCGGAAATTTAAGTCTGTATCTTTCGTTACTCCCTGGATATATAAAACTCATAGGACCGGTTGAACCAAAACAGCTGCCAATAACATTAGTAGCTATTACAAAATATTTTTTAGTATCTATAGCCTTCCCATCCCCTATAATAGAATCCCACCAACCTGGTTTTCTATCTCCTTCATATTTTCCTGCGGCATGATGAGAACCTGAGAGGGCATGTGTTATCAATATTACGTTATCTTTATTTTCATTAAGTTCGCCGTATGTTTCATATATAATTTGCCAAGGCTCCAAAATTCTTCCACTTTCAAGATAAAGCGGTTTCGTAAACTTAGCTATTTTAGTCTCAATTTTCATATTTCCCTTTTTTTAATGCAATTTTATCAATTTTTAACGATTTCTTCTAAAGGTTTTGGTTCACAAAAATAAAACCCTTGAAATTCATCAATATTCAACTTCATCAAAATATTAAAAATTTCTTCATCAGCAACAAATTCAGCAGTTGTTTTAATATTAAAATTATGAGAAAATTCCACTAACATTTTAATAATTTCTTTATATTTTTCGTTATTTTTAATATTTTTTACTAAAGAAGCATCTATTTTTATAAAATCCGGATACAAACTAAGTACATTAACAAAATTACTATATCCGCTGCCAAAATCATCTATGGCTATTTTTACATTCTCTTTTTTTACTTTCTGAATAAAATCAACCACTAAATCAAAATCCATAATACTCTCGCTCTCCAATATTTCAAAAACGACCGTTTTATCTTTAGATTTTTTTTCTAAAAGTTCAAAAATCAAATTTCTTGTATCTTCATTCGCAATATCCTCAAACGAAAGATTTATAGAAACCGGATTATCTATTCTTTCCAAATCGTTAAATACTTTTTTTATCATCAGTCTAGAAAAACTGTCATAAAGTTTAGTTTCTTTCATCAGTTCCAAAAAGAAAAAAGGGGAATAAACCTTCCCTTCGTAAACTATTCTCATAAGAGCTTCATATTTTATTATATTTTTATTTCTATCTACTATACACTGGTAAAAAGGTTTAATTGCTTTTTTTTCAAGGACTTTATATAAAAATTGGACTTTCTCCAATTTCTCTTTTTGAAAAGAGACAAATTTTTCATCATATAACATATACTTTTTATGAAAACTTCTTAATGCAAATTTTAAAGCCGTTTCAGCAGTTTCAAGAAGCCTGGTTTTTATATTGCTAGCTCCGACCGTTATGTTTATTTTTATGTTTCTGTAAATAAATTTATGATTTATAAGCTCTTTTAAATCATCTTCACTTACGCTCTTTTTAAGCAAAATAGCAAACTCGTCGCTGCCCAACCTGTAAATATTTGAATATTTTTTTAAAAGCTCATCCTTAAAATATAAAAGTACCCTGTCTCCAAAATCAAAACCGTATATGTCGTTAATATCGGAAAAATCATCAATATCTATTAAAATAATACTCTTAAAATTCTTTATGTCATCTATAAGTTTGTTTCTGTTGGGAAGAGAAGTTAAACTATCATAATAGTATCTTTTAATAAGCTCGTTTTTTGATTTTTCATATCTGTTTTTAAGATGATCATAATCTTTAAATATTCTTTTCATAATTCTTTTTGAAAGAATATAGGCTATAAAAAAACTTATTCCACTAAATAATATTATTAAAGCAAAAGTTACGCTTAAAAGTTCTTCTATATCTTTCATTATATCCTGTTTTATGGAATTTATATTTTTAATAATTTGAGAATAATAAAATCCTTTTACCAAAACAAAATCATAAGGTCTGTAAATAGTAAAATATGAAATTTTTTCCTCATATTTACGAGTTAATGGATTTTTAAAATAATAATCCTCAAAACATCCCTCTTTTTCTTTCAAACACTCAAAATAATCTTTTCTGTAATAATTACCTTTTATATCCGGTTTATCCATTGAAATAGGCATTCCTACAAATTCAGTAACAGGATGATAAATAATTTTAGCAAAAACCCCTGAATCCGCATACCAGTTTATTATTTTGCCCATAGCTATATAAGAAAGTTTCTTATATTTGTAATTTATGGATTTTATATAATTTATAATTTCTTTTTTAACAAACTCATCTATTTTTTGAATATTAAACGCTACACCTATTATTTTATTATTCGAAATCTTTCTTTCCACAGCAAGATATTTTTTTTCTTTAAATAACACTACAAGTTTTTTTTCGTTTCCAACTTTTACAAAAGTCTGGGCTATCTTAGGATAAACGATTTCTTTTGAAATAATGTAAAAAAACATATCATCACTACTGTAAGTTTTTAAAACCTCTAATATCTTTTCTTTATTATTTGGGAAATGAGAAAGGATGGTATTTAAAAAAGTTTTTAAAATATTTTCGCTAATACTGTATCCACTTATTCTTATTTCATCAATTGCCTTAATTATCGTTTCCATTTCTATTTTAAGGATTTTCTTTTGCTGTTCTATTATACCTTTGTTTATTTTATTAAACTCTTTTTTTGAAAAATCTTCAACAAAAAAGAAATAAACCCCTCCAAACAAAATCATTCCAAAAGTAAAAAACAAAATAGGAATAATAAATATCTGATTAACTGATTTTTTCAAACGCCTCCTCCAAATCTTTTATTAAATCCTCAACATCTTCCAAACCTATACTAAGCCTTATCAGGCCCTCTGGGACACCTGCGGCTTTAAGTTCTTCTTTGCTTAACTGCTGATGAGTGGTACTAGCCGGATGAGTTGCCAAAGACTTGCTGTCGGCTATATTGGTAACTAAAGAAAAGATTGTAAGATTTTTTATAAACCTTTTAGCCTCTTCATAACTTTCAAGCTCAAAACTCAAAATTCCTCCTGCATATCTTAAATATTTTCTTGCTAAATCGTAATTTTCGTCATTTTCTAAAAAAGGATAATTAACTTTTTTGACTTTTGGATGTTTATTTAAAAACTCAGCTACCTTAAGCGCCGAATTGGAATGCCTTTCAATTCTTAAATGAAGAGTCTCAAGCCCGTTTATTAAAAGCCATGAATTAAAAGGGGAAATTACCGCCCCATAATCCCGAAGAAGAGCGAGTCTTGCCCTAGCTATAAAAGGATTGTCAAATTTTTCCGTATAAATCAGTCCGTGATAACTCTCATCAGGTGTATTAAAGTGTTCATACCTTTTCGTTTTTAATTTCTTTTTGACAAAAGGAGATTCTATTATACATCCCCCAACGGCACTTCCGTTACCCCCTATATATTTAGTAGCACTATGAACCGTTATATCCACTCCTAGTTCAATAGGTTTTACTCCATAAGGAGTTGCTAAGGTATTGTCACAAATCGTTATAACACCTTTTTCATTTGCTATTTTTACTATTTTTTCAAAATCAGGCACTGTTAAAGCGGGATTTGCGATGCTTTCAAAAAGTACCGCCTTTGTATTTTTATCAATAAGCTTTTCAAGTGTCTGCGGATTTTGAGGGTCAAAATATTTTGCTGTAATTCCAAACTGCTTAAGCGTCTGAGTTGAAAGAGTGATACTCCCTCCGTAAAGTTTTGTGGAAATTATAATATTGTCTCCACTTTTTACAAGATTGGCTATAGAATAAAATATAGCCGCCATGCCACTAGCAGTCGCCAATGCATCAACCCCTCTCTCAAGAATAGATATTCTTTTTTCAAACACTCTAGTAGTAGGATTCCCTATTCGGGTATAAATATTTCCCTCCTCTTCTAAATTAAAAAGTCTTGCCGCATGATCAGTATCCTCATATTCATAAGCCGTAGTCATATAAATAGGCACTTGCATTGTTTTTTGAGCGTCTTTTTCATAACCATAATGCAAAGCCAGCGTAGCGTCTTTCATTAATTTGCCTTTTATAGTAAAATTTTTGTAAAAATTATAACATAAAGGAAGAAGTTGAAAGATAAAGTTTTTTCAAAACCCATAAAAAAACAGTTTGAATTCGACGAAGAAGTTGCTAGCGTATTTGACGATATGTTAAACAGAAGCGTACCTTTTTATACGGAAAACCTAAATTTACAGATAGACATTTTAAAAAATTTTCTTAAAAACGGTGATAAAATAGTGGATTTAGGCAGTTCAACAGGAACTTTTTTAATAGAACTGGCTAAAAAAAGCGGTAAAAAGTTAAATTTAATAGGTATAGACAACTCAAAGGCTATGATAAAAAGAGCTGAAAATAAAGCAAAAGCATTCGGAGTAAATATTATGTTTATAGAAGAAGACTTTTTAAAATATGATTTTTCACAATCAAAAGCCGTTATAGCAAACTATACAATACAGTTTATAAGACCTCTAAAAAGAGAAAAACT
>JBDONV010000178.1:0-5500 GCA_039831165.1 Nautiliaceae bacterium
AAAATCGGAAAATTTTATCGTATTTGAGAAAAAGTTTTTAATGTCTTTTCCGTCTTTTATAACATCAGCCGGGTCAAGACCTTCAGGAAAAAGTGTTACGCCTCCGTCAAAAAATTCTGCAAAAAGAAGTTTTGAAGCTTTAAGAGCGGCGTTAATACCGGCAGCGTCGCTGTCATACGCTACAATTATTCTTGGTTCGATTTTTTTAAGAATCGGCAGATGTTCTTTTGTAAGGGCTGTTCCAAGAGTAGCAACCGAATTTTCAATTCCCGCTTGGTGAAGCATAATTACGTCCATATAACCTTCTGTAATTATTATTTCTTTTTTTCTTAAGACGTGTTCTCTTGCAAAGTTATATCCGTAAAACGTTTTTGATTTATTAAAAACTTTTGTATTGGTAAAATTTATATATTTTGCGGGATGGTTTGTGATGGTCCTTCCGCCAAAAGCGATGATTTTGCCGCTTTGGGAAAATATAGGAAACGTAATTCTCTCAATAAGTCTTGGATATTCTCCGTTTTCGACCAACACTCCTAAAGCTATAAGCTCCTTTTTATCAAGGTTTGCGTCTTTAAAAAATTTTATCTGTTTAAAACTATCGGGAGCATACCCAAGGCCGAATTTTTCTATTGTAGAATCAAAAAGTCCTCTTTTTTTAAGATAGTCGTATGCGGTTTTATTTTTATATAGTTCACCTTTGTAAAAATTATTTACCTTTTCAAGCAGGTCTATGGATAAAAAGTTTGAGTTTGAAGTATATTCTAGTTTAAAATTGTACATACTTGCCAGTTTTTCAATAGCCTCTTTATAAGAGAGCTTTTCTATTTCCATGACAAATTTTATGGCATCACCGCTGGCCCCACATCCAAAGCAGTGATAAATCTGTTTGGCAGGGCTTACTACAAATGAAGGTGTTTTCTCACTATGAAACGGACATAAGGCTTTATAGTTGCTACCTGCTTTTTTTAACTGAACATAATTACCTATTACATCAACGATATCGATGAGGGATTTTAGATTTTCAATAGATTCTTTACTTATCATTTTGGTATTATACTATAAAAAAAGGTGTGAATTGGATTACAGAGACCCTCTTTTTAGCGTAATCGTTTTTTTTCTAATAGTGCTTGTGACGATAATTTTGACTCTTGGTTTTGGAAAATTAAGAGAGATTTTAAAGCAAAAAGAGATAGAAAAACTGTTAAGCGATTTCGAATATGTAGAGATTGAGGATTTAAAAGTAGATAAAAATTCAATAAGTGCTCTTTTACTTTTAGCAAGGGCATATGAGATAAAAGGGGATTATGAAAAAGCGCTTAAAATCTATCTTTTAATAGAAAAACAGCAAAATTCACCCGATATTTTAAAAAGTATAGCTTTTTTATATTTTAAGGCCGGATTTTTGGAAAAAGCGAAAAATATTATTTATAAAGTATTAAAAATAAGACCAAGAGACAGGGAAGCTTTAAATCTTTTGATATGGATTGACGAAAAGCTTGGGAATTACAAAGAAATAGTAGATGTGATAGAAGTTTTTAACGAGCTTGGAGTTGAACTTCCAAAAGAAAAAGCAAATGCATTAATAAAGCTTTATCTAACACATAGATGTAATTTGGAAGAATTTTGCAAAAATGTGGAGAGTTTTGATGATATTTACAAAAAATATTCGTTTGTCAGACGGGAATATGTATCTTATCTTTTTAAAACGAATCCTGAAAAAGCTTATGATATTTTAGATGTTTATGAGGATTTGGATTTATACTGGAATAGAAAAGATATTCCGGACAATGAAAAATTCTGTAATGTATTGGCTGCTAAAAAAGTTAGAAAATGCGAAAAAAAGGCGCCTTTTGAAATAGAAGCATTAAAATATCTGCCACAAAATTTGTGTGAACTTGAATTTGAATATATATGTTCACATTGTAAAAAAACGTTTCCTTTGTATTCAACCAGATGTCCTAATTGTCATGAACTTTTCTCTCAAAAACTTATAATGAAACTCAGTGAAAAAAAAGATATTGAGAATATTGAATTTTAATGGTAAAATTCAAATAAAAAAGGTACGATATGGGATATATGGAAATAGATAAATCTCAGCTTGATGAAATACTTGAGCGTCATAAACTGACCCGCGAAGATTACGAACATATAGTAAAAATACTTGGACGTGAGCCAAATCTTGTAGAACTTGGAATTTTCAGTGCTATGTGGAGTGAGCACTGTTCTTATAAGTCAAGTAAATGTTATTTAAAAGGTTTCCCGACTGAAGCGCCTTGGGTTATTCAAGGTCCGGGGGAGAATGCCGGAGTTATTGATATCGGTGATGGAATGGCTGCTGTATTTAAAATGGAGAGTCACAACCATCCGAGTTTTATCGAGCCTTATCAGGGTGCTGCGACGGGAGTTGGGGGAATTTTAAGAGACGTATTTACCATGGGAGCTAGACCTGTTGCTAATTTAAACGCAATCAGGTTTGCCCATATTAAAGGAAATGACGATATAGCAAAACTTCATAGACACCTCTTAAGTGGGGTAGTTGCCGGGATTGCCGGGTATGGAAACTGTGTTGGAGTTCCTACAATCGGGGGAGAGACGGCATTTGAAGACAGTTATAAAGGAAATATTTTAGTAAACGCATTTGCTTTAGGACTTGCTAAACAAGATGAAATTTTTTACGCAAAAGCAGAAGGTGTAGGAAATCCTGTAATTTATGTAGGTTCTAAAACCGGACGTGACGGACTTGGTGGGGCCGTTATGAGTAGTGATAGTTTTAAAGAAGGCGATGAAGACCAAAGACCGACTGTTCAGGTAGGTGACCCGTTTACCGAAAAACTTTTAATGGAAGCGTGCTTGGAGTTATTTAAAACGGATTATATCGTTGGTATTCAGGATATGGGAGCTGCCGGTCTTACAAGCAGTAGTTTTGAAATGGCGAGTAAATCGGGTAGTGGACTTAAAATGTATCTTGATAAAGTGCCTATGAGAGAAGAGGGTATGAATCCATATGAATTGATGCTTAGCGAGTCTCAAGAGAGAATGCTTATTTGTGCTAAAAAAGGTTACGAGGATAAAATTATAAAAATTTTCAAAAAATACGACCTTGATGCTGAAGTAATTGGAGAAGTTACAGATACCGGAAAAGTTGAGCTTTTCTGGCATGGGGAGAAAGTCGCAGATATTCCTGTAGCACCTATTACCGAAGAAGCGCCGGAACTTTGCCGTCCTGTAAAAGAACCTGAATATTTAAAAAATCTTAAAAACGTAGAAATTCCAAAAGTTGAGCCTCAAAAAGCATTTGAGAAATTAATGGCTGAAAGTGAAGTAGTGGATAAAGCGTGGATATATGAGCAGTATGATTCTATGGTCCAAACAAATACAGTTGATACGAAAAGGATTGACGGGTCGGTTATCAGGGTAAAAGAAAATGGAAGATTTCTTGGTATGAGTGCTGATTGTAACGCGAGATTTTGTTACATTGACCCTAAAAAAGGTGCGGCTGCCGCTGTAATGGAAGCAGGGAGAAATATTGCCGTTAAAAAAATCAGACCTTTAGCTATTACAGATTGTTTAAATTTCGGTAATCCTGAAAATCCTGAGATTATGTGGCAGTTTAAGGAAGCTTGCGAAGGTATTAAAGACGCTTGTCTTAAGCTTAATACTCCGGTAGTCAGCGGTAACGTTTCATTATATAATGAAAATGAAGGTGAAGGTGTTTATCCTACTCCTGAAATTGCGATGGTTGGAGCGAGTGATGAGTATAGAAGTAGTAAACTAAAAAATGATGGAAATACTATTTATATTTTAGGTGAAACAAAACCTGAATTTGGCGGAAGTTTATATCTTAAAGTATTTGGCGGGAAAGTAGCCGGCAAGCATCCTGAAGTTGATTTTGAAAAAGAACTTAAACTTTGGGATGTGCTTCAGAGCGATTTAATTGAAAGCGCTAAGGATATAAGTACAGGAGGAGCTGCGATAGCGGCTTATAAATGGGCTTGTGTAAGTGATAAAGGGCTGGAGCTTAATATAAACGTGCAAAATCCTGAGGATATTTTTGCAGAGTCTCTAAGCCGTGCTTTTGTTGAAATTAAACCCGAGAATGAAAAAGTATTTGAAGAATTATGTAAAAATGAAGGAATTTATTTTGAAAAAGCAGGTAAAGTCGGCGGAGATAAAATTAAAATTAACGAAGTTGAGGTTGATTTAGAAAAAGCAAAAAAAGTTTATTTCGATACATTTCCTAAAATTATGAATAACATTCACGATTTTGCGGATGAAATTTGGGAAGGGTAAAAACCCTTCTTATTTTATAAATAAATTTTTTCTCTCATTTCAACTATATGTGCTTTTTTGTTAAGGAAATTTTTTATAACAGATTTAAAAACGAGCTGTTTATCGTATTCTCCGTGAATTAAAAATATTCTCTCAAGCCTGTCAAATTTGCTCATCCATTCAAGAAGTTCTTTTTGGTCTGCATGTGCGGAAAATCCGTTTATTGTATGAATTTTAGCTCTTACGATAATTTCTTCATGAAAAATTTTTATAAATTTAGCTCCCTCAATTATTTCTCTTCCTAGTGTTCCTTTTGCCTGATATCCAACAAAAAGAATAGAATTTTTAGGATTCCATATTCTATGTTTTAGGTGATGAAGAATTCTTCCTCCAGTGCACATTCCGCTACCTGCTATTATTACGGCACTTCTGTGAACGTCATTTATTTTTTTAGATTCTTCGACGTCTTTTATTAATTTTAGCTGTGGAAATTCAAAAGGATGTTTTTTGAATTTTTGGCATTTTTTACTTAAAAGTTTATACCATTTTTTATAAATTGCCGTTACTTTATTTGCCATTGGAGAGTCAAGAAATACTTTTGCTTCTTTTGGAAGAGATTTTTCTTCACTCATCTCTTTAAGCAGACATAAAAGCTGCTGAGCTCTCTCAATTGCAAAGGTAGGAATTATTACATTACCGCCGCTAAGGAGTGTTTCAATAATTGCTTTTTTAAATTCAAGCTTACTTTCTTCAAAACTTTTATGATTTCTGTCTCCATAAGTGGATTCAATAAAAAGGGCATCGGCAACGGACGGTTTTTTTGGAGGTGGTAGGATTTCATTATCTTTATTTCCCAAATCACCGCTAAATACGACATGTTTTTTTATTCCAAAGTTTTCAAATTCTATTTCTACAAATGAGCTTCCTAAAATATGCCCGGCATCTTTAAAAACTGCTTTTATATCTTTTGTAATTTTTATTTTTTTGTTGTATTCTATTTTTACTTTTTTCATATTTTTAAAAATTTTTTTAACTTCATCTCGGGTATAAAGAGGAGGTTTTACAAACTTTTCTTTTCCTCTTCTTTGGGCTTTTTTATATCTTGTTTGATAATCTTCTTCTTGAAGTTTGGCACTGTCCATTAAGACAACCTTGGCTATGTCAAACGTGGCGGGATGTGCGAAAACTTTTCCTTTAAAGCCGTATTTATATAAAAGGGGAATTCTTCCTA
>JBDONV010000032.1:0-1525 GCA_039831165.1 Nautiliaceae bacterium
TAAAGCTTGATACCAACGGAATAAATTTTGATGTTATTAAAGATATGGTACAAGAGAAACTTGTGGATTACATAGCACTTGATTTTAAAGCACCGCCTGGGAAGTTTGAATCAATTACTAAAAACAAACATTATGAAAAATTTGAAAAGACACTTGATTTTTTGATTGGAAGTGATGTTGATTTTGAAGTCCGCACGACCGTTCATACAGATCTTTTGGATGAAAACGACATTAATGAAATTATTAAAATACTTCATCAAAAAGGCTACAGGGGAACTTATTATCTTCAAAATTACTTTGAAACCGATAAAGAGACCATAGGTAATATAGGACCTCAAAAAAGAAAAATTGATACTTCAAAACTTCTTGATTTAATACCTATTGAATTTAGAAATTTTTAGTATAATCGAATTAAAAAGAGGTTTTTAATGAATCTTTTTGATTTGTATTATGAAGATTATGAAAAATGGTTTGAAAAACACCCTGAAATTTACGAAGAAGAGCTAAAAACTATAAAAACTCTTTTGCCAAAAGGCAGGGGAATGGAAGTAGGGGTTGGAAGCGGGCGTTTTGCCGCTCCTCTTGGTATAAAATTTGGAATAGAGCCAAGCCGTAAAATGGCCGAGATTGCGAGAAGCAGGGGCATTGAAGTGCTTGAAATTACGGCTGAGGAGATGGATTTTGAAGAAGAATTTGATTTTATTTTGATGGTGACAACGATTTGCTTTGTAAAAGACCCTTTAAAAACAATTGAAAACTGTTACAAGGCTTTGAAAAAAGGCGGATATCTGCTTGTAGCTTTTGTGGATAAAAATTCCCCTTTGGGAAAGACTTACGAAAAAAACAAACACCGTTCAAAATTTTACGCACCAGCTACTTTTTTCAGCAAAGACGATATAATTAATCTAATGAAAAAGGTTGGATTTAAAGATTTTGAATGTAAAGAAAATTTATACGGCGATAGCTTGGATAATTTAAAATTTGAAATAAAAGACTGTAATGGCGGTGCTTTTAAGGTTATAAGGGGGAGAAAATGAAATTTTCAATTACTTTTGATAATTATAAAGCAAACGAACAATTGGAAAGTTTTTGGGGATTTAGCTGTGTTATAAATGATTATTTTCTGTTTGATACGGGGAGCAACGGACGGGTGCTTCTTAGAAATATGGCAAAAATGGGAGTTGATATAAATGCTCTAAAATATCTTTTTATCTCTCATCCACATTGGGATCATATAGGAGGGATTGACAGTGTTTTGGATGTAAATCCTTATATGACTCTTTTTTTGCCTGATAGTCTTTCAAAGCTTTATATAAGAGATTTAAAAAGACTCAGTCGTGAAGTAAAAGTCATTCATGAAAATCCTACAAAACTTTTTGGTAAGTTTTATTCCACAGGGGTTATGATGCCAATAGGAGAGCAGTCTTTGGTGATTGATGAGGGTGATTTTAGTATCGTAGTGACAGGTTGCGCTCATCCTGGAATTGTCAATATTGTCCGCCGAGGGATTGAAATGTTAAATAAG
>JBDONV010000189.1:0-1524 GCA_039831165.1 Nautiliaceae bacterium
GCTAAACTAAAAAAGTATAGAGCTACATTAGAAGAGATTAAAAGGGTATGCAATTTCTAACATACCCCTAACTTTCCAAAAACTCTTCCCACCATTCAAGCAGTTTTCGTCTTTCCTCTAAGAAATCGGAACGCATATAAGCTCGTGTAACTTTATTTCCTATTGCGTGTGCAAGTTGAGTTTCGATTACTTCCGCACTAAAGCCGTGTTCTTTTTGTTTCTCATAACAAATTGTCGCAAAGCTTGCCCTAAATCCGTGTGCTGTATGCTTAAAACCCTTGCTTTTAATAAGTTTACCGAACGTATTATCGGACATAAGAGTATTGTAATCTCTTCCAAAAAAAATTAAGCCCTGTTTGTTAGGTTTATACATAGCCATTATGTTTAAAATTTCGATTAATTTCTCTGTTAAAGGAACCCTAAATTCTTTTCTTATCTTCATATGCTCCTTAGGTATTGTGATTATCTTTTTGTCCCAATCGACCCACTCCCACATAAGATTTCTAACGTTACCTGGACGAAGCGCAGTTAAGGCTAAAAACTGCAAGGCTAAATAAGTCTTGTGATGTCCTGCATTTTTAAATAACTCTTTATACATTTCCTTAAATTCGTTTTCGTTTAGGACCGCATTAAAATTTTGCACTTCTCTTTTAGGCAAAATAGCTTTAATATCTATTGCGGCGGTTACATCCACGTCTGTATAATTGTTATGCAGCGCAAACCTATAAATCTCTCTTAATAAAGAAAATACTCTTCTTGCTGTTTCTACCTTGTCAGTTTTCTTAGTTACAGGGGTATGTTTTTGGGGTACGCTTTTAATTACTTTTACAATACTCCTTTTTGTAATTGTGTCTATTTCCTTATTTCCTAAATCGGGTAAAATATAATTCTCTATTCTCCCCTTTTGTTTTTTAAAATGCACCTCGCTAACTTCTTTTTGTTTTTTGTCTAAGAAATCGGCTATAACGTTTTTGAATAACTTATCTTTTTTTATCTCTTTTTTCTCTTGCCGTTCCGCAACCGGGTCTATGCCGTTTAAAACTTTTTGTTTAACTTCCCGTGTTATAGCTCTTGCTTGCGCTAAACTAACAGTCGGGTAATCTCCAATCGTATAAGTCTTTTCTTTTCCAGATAATCTATATTTAATCCTCCAAACTTTTCTCCCGGTCGGCTTTACTTCTAAGTATAAACCATCTCCGTCGAACATTTTATACATCTTGTCTTTCGGTTTAGCTCTTTTAATTTTTGTATCGCTTAAAGGTGTCGCAATTTTCGGCATTTTAAGTCCTTTTAGGGGTATAGTTTTATAAAAATTTGCTCTTAAAATGTATTATACCCCAACCCATACCCGATAAGCAAATATATTGTTATATAGTCTTATATATTCTTATAAACTATAAAATCTCGATTTTATGGGAATTTAACAGATTTTGTAAAGGGATAGATACGCTTGTAGATTGTATAGTGGTGGTCGCGACATCTTTTGTAAAAACACCACTTTTTTGCTATTTTTTGGGGTTTTCT
>JBDONV010000064.1:0-1518 GCA_039831165.1 Nautiliaceae bacterium
CATGGAAATGCAAATTGGAACGTTAACGGAATAGATGTAAGAATATCTCATTTTCCACAAAACTCCAAATACACCTACTTTATCTTCGAAGAACCAAGGCTTAAAGAGCTTTACTTAGGTCCTAATCCAAAGGAAGAAAAGAAAATTGCTAACCAAATTCGAAAAAAACTAGAAAAAAAATATGGTAAAGATATTGTAGTTTTAGGTACTATCGGAAGATTTATAAAACTTCAAAGTGAGGAGTATATAAAACTTATTTGCGAAGTAATGAAAAAGTACAAAAATACTATTTATTTAGCTTGTGGAGATGGGTGTATACATGTAAAAGACTTAGTACTAAAGTATGGAGGAGAAGAAGTATTAAGTAGATGGATATTTCCGGGACAAGTAAATCCTCATATATATGGTTGGGTAATAGATATTTGGCCGGATACTTTTCCTTTAAGGCAAGGTAAAAGTTTAGGGGAATTTTTAGCCAAAGGAAAATGTTTTGTTAGAATTCATAAAGAGTTTGTTCAAAAACAAGGAAAGAATTTAGTATTAAATAATGAACTAAAATATATTTTAAAACATCTATCCAATGAAGAGAAACATTTATTTCTAAGAAATCCTCAACTTTTGGCTCCTATATTTGATAATCAAAAAGATTACAAAGAGTTTTTGGAATTGTTTATAACCAATAAAAACATAAGATCTTTGGGCTCGAAATTACAAAAATTAAGATTTCGCTGTCTTTTTTCAAAGCAATATAATAAAGACTCTGTGGAATCTTTTATGAAGCTGATACAATAGAAAGTCCTTAATTATAAAATTTTAAATCGGAAAATTTTAAAAATTAGAGAAAAAGGAAAACAGGAATTTTTTTAACTTTAAATTTAAATTACGGTTGTGAAAATTATGTATAACATCCTAATATGTGGATGTACTGGTTTTATAGGTTTAAATCTTTCAAAATTTTTACTAAAGCAAAATTATAAAGTTATAGGCATTGATAATTTTTATTCTTCTTCTGAAAAAAATTTAAAACTTTTAAATAGTTATAAAAATTTTATATTCTATAAATGGGATATAAGAAATTATCCTAAATTTTTGGAAAGGTATGACATTGATATTATTATAAATTTGGCATGTCCTGCCTCACCCAGGTGGTACATGAAAAATCCAATTTTTACATTAGAAACCTCCTTTATAGGTACGAAAAATCTTTTAGAACTTGCTAAAAGAAAAAAAACAATTTTTCTTCAAGCCTCCACAAGTGAAGTTTATGGAGATCCTAAAATTCATCCCCAAAGTGAAGAGTATAAAGGAAATGTGAATATACTAGGTCCTCGGGCTTGTTATGATGAAGGGAAAAGAGTAGCTGAAACTTTATGTTATGAATATTGGAAAAACTTTAATATGGATGTAAGGATAATGAGAATATTTAATACCTATGGCCCATATATGGATATAGAAGATGGAAGAGTTATAAGTAATTTTATAACTCAAGCCCTAAAAGGAGAAGATATAACTATTTAT
>JBDONV010000197.1:0-5421 GCA_039831165.1 Nautiliaceae bacterium
AGGAGGGAATATACAGACTTACGAGCGTTTTAAAGGATTTTGAGTTTATTTTTGAAATAGAAAATAAAAAATTTTTGGTGACTTTAAGTATAGGAGCGGCATTTTTTCCATATGATGGAACAACAAAAGAAGTTTTATTCGCAAGTGCCGAAGCCGCTTTAAAAGAAGCGAAAAAAAGAGGAAAAGGAATAGAATTTTTTTCAAAAAGTCTGCAACAAAGTACTCTTGAGAGTTTAAATCTCGAAAGCGAACTGGTAGAAGCTATTAAAAAAGACAAGTTTTGCGTATTTTATCAGCCTATAGTCGATGTAAAAGAAAAAAGAATTTTTGGTGCGGAAGCTCTTATTAGATGGATAAAAAACGGTGAAATTGTTCCTCCTTTTAAATTTATACCTATTTTAGAAGAAAGAGGGCTTATTAAGGAAGTAGGCGCAATTGTTATGGATAAAGTTTTTAGGTTTATAAAAGAAGAGAAATTAAATATCCCGATATCCATAAATGTATCTGCAAAACAGGTTCACCTTAACTTTTATAAGGAAGTTTTAGATTTAATAGAAAAATATTCCATATCTCCTTCAAATGTGATTTTGGAAGTTACGGAAAGTGTTTTGATGGAAAATCTTGAAATACTGTTAAAAAACATAAAAGAACTAAACGCCGTTGGAATAAGATTTGAAATAGACGATTTTGGAACGGGGTACTCTTCTTTGGCTTACCTAAAAAAACTTCCTATATGCGCTTTAAAAATCGACAGGGCGTTTATAAAAGATTTACCTGATGATGAGGAAGATGTTTCCATTTCAAAAGCCATTATTTCAATGGGGCATTCTCTTGGAAAAAAAATTATAGCAGAAGGGGTTGAAACTAAAGAGCAGCTTAAGTTTTTGGAAGAAAATAATTGCGATTATATTCAGGGGTATTATTTTGGAAAACCTATGCCAAAAGATGAGTTTTTAACGTTTTTAAGGGAGTTTAGATGGCAAGAGTAAAAATTTTTATAGTTTTTGTTTTTGGGTTATTGATACTTGGATGTGCTTCTTCTGTAAAACAGGGTTTTAATAAAGACACTATACAAAACGCTTCTGAATGGAAATATATCGCTAAAGATATGGCAAGAAAAATTTCAAAAGATATAAACAAGACATCTATTTATATAGAACCTGCCGTTTCGGATGCTAAGACGCCCTTTGAGAGAGTGTTTTTAAAGCTTTTAAGAGATGAATTTGTAAATATGGGAGTTAATGTAAAAACGGCTCCTTTTGGTGCGGATACTCTTTTTGTAAACGTTGATTTGATTGAAAAAGAAAATTCTTATTTTGACGAAATAAATATTGATGCCGTTTTGTATGACGACAACAGATATATATCAGGCGTTAACAGAGTTTTTAATATTAAAAAAAGCGATAAAAACATATACGCTCTCCAAAAATGCGCTGTTTTGAATGTTAAAGGAGAGTAGATGAAAAAATTGGTTTTGGGTTTGATATTGATTTTTATAACGGGATGTATTTATAGAGGGACTTTTTTGGATAAACTCTCTTATAAAAATAAAAACGCTGTAAAAGAGCTGGTAGAAAAAGCCTCTTTAAAAAAAGACGATACAGTTATCGTTGCCACGGTGGCAAATATTAACGATTTAAAAAAATCCTCAAAACTTGGAAGAACGCTTAGCGAACAGATAAGCGCCGCTTTGGTAAACGAGGGTATTAAGGTAAAAGAGCTTAAGTTTTCAAAAACGGTGTTTGTAAAAAGAAAAAACGGAGAGTTTATGTTAAGCAGGGACGTTAAAGACATAGCCGATAAAATAAAAGTCAATTATGTTGTGGCGGGGGTATATTCGGTTGCTAAAAACGCCGTTTACGTAAATTTAAAAATTATAGACCCTTCAACGGATATAATAATATCTTCAAGCGATTACGTGGTCTCTTATGAATCATCTTCTTTTTAAGGCTTCTAAGTAGTCCCTGTATTTTTTTTCTATTTCTTCGTCTTTTTCTATAATGTTTTTATTGTTGTTTATTACAGCTTCTTCAAGCACTTTTATTCTGTCCATTAAATATTCAAAAAGCTCTTTTTCTATATCGGGCAGTTTATCATGTCCAAGAGGTGAATAATCTTTTCTTTTGATTACTTTACCGGGTATTCCCACAACCGTCGAATAAGGCGGCACGTCTTTAACGACAACAGAATTTGCACCTATTTTGCTGCCTTTTCCAATAGTTATGTTTCCTAAAATCTTAGCTCCCGCTCCTATAATAACGTCGTCTTCAACAGTTGGATGACGTTTGCCCGGATTTAAACTGACTCCTCCAAGCGTTACGCCCTGATATATTGTTACGTTGTTTCCTATAACAGCAGTTTCTCCTATTACGACTCCTATTCCATGGTCTATAAATACGTTTTCTCCTATGGTGGCACCGGGATGTATGTCCATATTTGTAATAAACTGGTTTATTGCCATTAAAAACCTAGCAGTGCGTTTAAATCCTTTTTTGTAAATAGCATTTGAAATTCTGTAACATACAAGCGCCCATACTCCCGGATACGCATATAAAAGCTCGATATTGTTTTTAAAAGCCGGGTCTCTGTTTTTAACGGCTTTAAAATCCCCTATAATTTTATTTAATAATTTCACTTATCGCCTTTTTGATTCTGAAATTGACGGCTTCTTCGCTTAAATCGGCAGGTATCAGCTGATATGGTATTTCTAAGCGGTTGCATGTATCTATCATGTTCTGCTGTATATTTAATAAATACTCTATTCCTCTTTTTTCTATATTGTCATGTTTTTTTTGGGATAATCTTTTTTTCAGGGTTTCTTTATCGAGTGTGAGAATAAATACGAAATTTGGAAAAATTCCCTCTGTTGCGAATCTGTTTAGGTTTACAAGCATATCGAAATCAAAAAACTCCAAAGCGTAAGCTATCCCGCTTATAACGCTTCTGTCGCTTATTATGAGTTTGTATAAATTTGGTTTTATAACCTTTTCCACCGTTTCCGCCCTGTCGGCCAAAAATAAAAAAAGTTCTGCTTTTTTTGTTATTTCGTCCTCAAAAATTATTTTTCTTAGTTTTTGTCCAAGTTCTGTAAATCCGGGCTCTTTTATAAAAACCGCCTTGGGAAACTCTTTTTTAAGAAGTTCTATCTGTGTTGATTTTCCTGCCGTATCTATTCCTTCTATCGCTATATACATGTCAAATCCTCTATTATTTCTTTTGGAACCAAATGGGATACGTCACCTTTATATTTTAAAATGCTTCTGACAACACTTGAAGATATAAAAGCGTTATTGAGGTTTGGCATAAGGTAAATAGTGTCTATTTCATTATCAAGGGATTTGTTTGCATATCCCATTTGAAGTTCGTACTCAAAATCGCTCACAGCCCTAAGACCTCTTATAATGATTTTGGCTTTTTCTTTTTGTGCAAATTTTACTAAAAGAGAATTAAAACTTTTTACTTCTACTTTTTGAAACGTAGATGTGGCTTTTTGCATCATTCCAACTCTTTTTTCAAGAGAAAACATTGTGTTTTTGTCTTTATTGTCGGCAACGGCTACGATAATTTTATCAAAAAGTTTACACGCTCGTTTTATAATATCTATATGGCCGTTTGTAACCGGGTCAAATGTGCCTGGATATATGGCTTTTGTATACATTATTTCCACCTTTTAAAAAGTTCGTTTTCGATACCGGCTAAATCAAACCATTTTCCTATCAAAAACATCTCAATATCTTGAATCGTTTTAGGTTCGTTATAGTATCCGAATATAGGAGGTGCAATTATAACATTTTGAAGTCGTGAGAGTTTAAGCATATGTTCAAGATATGTTTCGCTAAAAGGCATTTCTCTAGGGGCTATTATGAGTTTTTTCTTTTCTTTTATAGCTACCGAGGCTGCGCGGGTGATAAGATTATCGGCAATTCCTACCGATATTTTCGCGAGTGTGTTCATGCTGCAGGGGACTATAAACGTTATGTCTATTCCAAAACTTCCGCTTGCCGGAGGAGCTGCTATATCGTCGTTTAAAAAAAAGCCTTCTTCTTTTTCAAGCACTGTGTTTGCATGTTCACTTAGTATTAGATATCTTTCGTATTTTGAAGGAATTAAATTATAAAGCTTTATTCCAAGAGATGCTCCGCTTGCACCGCTTACGCATACTAAAATTTTTTTCATTGTTTTTGCCTTTTTTGTTATTATTTTAAAAATAATACATTATTTTTATGTTTAAAGGAAGAATTTGAAAAAAAGATTTTTTTTAATGTTTTTACCGGTTTTACTTTTTTCTAAAAATTTGGGTGTAGAGATTGGTTTTTCCCCGGATAGTTTTAATAGAAAATTTTTAGAAATTTTTTATGAAGAGGACACTCCCATAAAAAATCTTCCCACTTATACTACTTTGGCACTTGGAGGATGGAGTGGGAAATACGGTTCGGGTTTTGCTGCAGTGGGAGAGGGGATAAAATTTGGAGATAAACTGTTTATAAAATGTGATATAAGTTTGTGTTATATTACACATACTACTCCTCATCTTTCTACTCATTATCAGTTTAAAGACAGAATAAGGGTGGGATATAATTTTAATGAAAATTATTCTTTATTATTTGGTTTTATCCATTTTTCAAACGGAGGTATAAAAAAACCAAACAGCGGTGAGAATTTTTTTGTTATGTGGCTTATGAAAAAATTTTAAATTTTATTCTATATCTACTACGCCTTTACCTATAATTTTTGCTTTAAATATTTTTTTGTTCATTTCTATTGGTATAATGTCTCCAATGTTTCCGTCTTTAAGGGCTTTTGCTTTTGAATATATCTGAATATTGGATGATGATATCATAACTGAAACAGTGGAGTTTTTCAAAACGTCCGGGGAAATTTTTGTGTTTGATTTATTTATTATAGCATTTTTTCCTATTATTTTGGAAGCTATTAGATTTTGAGGGATTTGAGAGAGGGGAGGGGAGTAAAAATATCTGAATTTAACCGTTTCTTTTTTTACGTTTGCTCCCGGAATTATTGGTGAATTTTGTTTTATTATCTTTAAAGCCCTATAAACTGGGATAGTGGCTTTTATTCTTATAAAATAGTATTTTTGGTCTATAAGGATATTTCCCGATGTCGATTTTGGAGAGAGAAGAATTTTGATGGTTTTATACTGTTTTGGAAAAGGTTTATTGGATGTTATTGAAATAATATTTATTTTAGGATAGGTTTTTTTGTAAAAATTTACGATTTCCTCTTTTACAGAAGCAAAAAGAAAAAAGGGTAAAATAAGAAATATCATTTTACTAGGGCATGGTCTAAAACTTCTTCGATTCTTTTTACAGGTACTATTTCAAGACCTTCTTTTACTTCTTCAGGAATGTCGTCAAGGTCTCTTTTAAAGTTTTTTTCCGGTATTAAAACTTTTTTAATTTT
>JBDONV010000099.1:0-5411 GCA_039831165.1 Nautiliaceae bacterium
AAAACTATAAAAACTGTCAAGAACCGGTTTACCGTAACAATTTATATATAAAGGTGGAACATGAGTAAAAACAATATCGGCTTTATCTATATTTTTACGAAGTTTTTCTTTTTGAAGCATTGAAAAATTTACCGGGTCTATTTCCGGTTTTATATTTTTTGAATCATTCATAAAATAACGCCAAAAAAGCTTTACCTTATCAAATTGATACCCGTGTTTTACAGCCAAGGAAAAATCATACCATCCTCCGGCTCCTACAAACCCCACTCTTTCTATTTCCATCAAATCCCCGTCTAAAAAATAAACTTTTTTTAAAGATTTTATTCTACTTTTTAAACCTTCAAGCCTCTCTTTATATGTTTTGAATTTATTGTCTATCAAATATAAATCATGGTTGCCAAAAGTTATTAAGATATAATCAAAAAATTCTTGAAGCTTTTCAAGAAGTAAAATATTTTGATCATTATAGTGCCCAATATCCCCGGCTATAATCAAAACATCCGCTTTTTGGGGTTTTAAAACTTCTTTTATAAAAGAATCTATATCTCCATATAAAGGGAGCCAAAAATCCAGATGAATATCGCTTTTAAACCCTATTTTCATTTTCGATTATTTCCGCAATACTTTCTTCATCCACACCCAAAAGTTTTTCTACCTCTTCAACACTTCCGTGAGGTATAAACTTATCAGGATATTCAAAACTTTTGATTTTTACGCCTAAGTTTTCCTCATCCACAAAACTCTCAAGCATTTCGGCAATTCCACCCTCTTTTGAATTCTCGCTTATTACATACCATTTTTTGGCTTTAAGAGATTTTAACAGCTCCTTGTCAAATGGTTTTACAAACCTTAAATCCAAAATTCCCGTATCAATTCCTTTTTGTTTAAGCATCTGATGGACTCTGTACGCTTTTCCTACTCCGTTGCCATAACCTATAAACATTATTTCTTCACTATCTATTAAAAGCTCGGCTTTTCCAAGCTCAAAATCTTTAGCTTCAAAAATCCCGTTTTTAAGCTTAAACTCTCCTCTTGGATATCTAAAAGCGCTAGGGCCTTTGTCAAACTTATAAGCAAATTCTACAGCTTTTTTTAACGTTTCAAAATCCCTTGGAGCAAAAAGAGTCATATTTGGAATAATTCTTAAATAGCCTACATCAAAAACACCCTGATGAGTTTCCCCATCAGCCCCAACTATCCCGGCCCTGTCTATTGCAAATCTTACGGGATAATTATCAAGACACACATCATGAATTATCTGGTCATATCCTCTTTGCAAAAAAGTCGAATAAATTGCCACAAAAGGTTTAAACCCTTCTTTTGCCATAGGTGCCATGGAAGTTACGGCATGCTGTTCTGCAATTCCAACATCCCAAAACCTCTCAGGAAACTCTTGCATAAGCTCTTTCATACCTGTCCCGCTTGGCATAGCAGCGGTTACTCCCACCACTCTTTTATCATTTTTGGCAATTTCAAGAAGTTTTTGAGCATAAACCTTAGTAGCCGAAAGTGAACTTTTTTTGAGAGGCTCTCCCGTTTTTAAATCAAAAGGCCCGACTCCATGCCAATGCTCATAATACCCCTCAGCCTGTTTATAACCTTTTCCTTTTATCGTTTTAGCATGAACAACTACCGGCTTTTTAAGCTCTTTTGCAATTTTTAAAACATCTATAATCTCTTCAAGATTATGTCCGTCAATAGGACCTATATATTCAAGCCCCATTTCTTCAAAAAACACACCGTTAACGCTAAAAATCTCTTCAAATTTTTTTGCCGCATATTTAATATCTCCCGGTGCCTGGTCTAGGAATTTTTTAAATTTTTCTTTAAATCCTTGATAAAATCTTCCAGCTTTTAGTTTTGTAAGATATTTGCTAATAGCGCCTATAGGCTTTCCTATACTCATTTCGTTATCATTTAGAATAATTACTATAGGCAGTTTTAAATCTCCAAGCTCATTTAAAGCTTCATACACCATCCCTGCACTCATAGCACCGTCACCTATTAAAACCACAGGCGTTCTATTTTCTTTTTTTAATTTTATGGCTTTTGCAGCTCCAACTGCTATAGAAATAGAAGTTGAGGAGTGCCCCGCACTAAAATAATCGTATTTACTTTCACTTGGTTTTGTATATCCGCTTATTCCTCCAAACTGTCTTAGAGTATCAAAATCTTCCCATCTGCCTGTTAGTAATTTATGAGCGTATGCCTGATGGGAAACGTCAAAAATAAAAGGGTCTTTTTCCACATCAAATACATAGTGCATCCCTATAATTAATTCAACTGCTCCAAGAGTCGAGCTTAAATGTCCGCCTTTAGCCGATACCACTTCAAGTATTCTTTTTCGTATTTTATCAGCCACTTCGTTCAGTTCTTTTATATTCATACTTTTTAAATCCATACTACTGTACATTATCAACTACTCCTTGCTTTCAATACGGCCTCTTTTACCGCTTTAAACCTCTCTTCTATCTCACCGTCGATATTACCTACATCGCTCATTATTACCACTCCACCCTCTTTTACCGCTTCATCCGGAATAATTTCCACACCTTTGAATTTATCTTTTAAAAATTCGGCGTCTTTTGGATTAACTTTTATTTTAACATGGGTTGCGTTTTTAACATCCTCCATTAAGGATTTTGCTAAGTTATAGGCAATTTCCTGAGAATTTTCGCTTATCTCTTTTTGTAAAATCTCTTTTGCTATATCTAAAGCTACGGAAATAAGTTCTTTTTCTATAGTATCTATTTTTTCTTCAAATATTTTACTTATTTCATCAAGTTTTTTTATAGAATCTTCAAAAAGTTTTTTAGTTTCTGCAATTTCCTGCTGACATTTAGCCTGGGCTTCTTGAAGGCCTTTTTGATAACCCTCCTCAAAGGATTTCGTTTTTTCCACCTGAAGTTTATCATAACATTTTTTTATTTCATTTTCAAATTCACTTTGAGCTTTTAACATATTAGTGGAAAGTTCTTCTATTTTAAGAAGAAGGTTTTCTACTATCTCACTGTTTACTCCGCTTGAAGGCTCAGTATTAGAAACAATCTCTTCTTTTGGTTTTTCCGGCTCGCTAAAAGAAGATGATACAAACTCGTCATAATTTCCTGACACATCGTCAAGCTCTTTAAACTTATACGTTTTTATTATATGTCTGTCGCTCTTTCCTCCGTTAACTATTTTACTCAATTATCTCTTCCTCTGCTCCAATTGAAATTTTACCTTCTTCGGCAAGTTTTTGAACTATTTCGATAATTTTTCTCTGAGCTGCCTCAACTTCTTTTACTTTTACAGGACCTAAAAACTGCATCTCTTCTTCAAACGCCGCTGCGGCTCTTTGCGACATATTGGCAAGAAACTTCTGTTTAAGCTCTTCAGGCGCACCTTTTAAGGCTATCATAAGAGTATTTTTATCAACTTCTTTTAAGATTTCACGAATTGCAGTATTATCGAGTTTAAGAATATCTTCAAATGTAAACATTTTTTCTTTGATTTCTTCGGCTAGCTCGTTATTAATCTGTTCTATATACTTAAGAGTGGATTTAGCAGCTTTTTGACCGAGTCTGTTAAAAATCTCGGCAACAAATCTAACTCCTCCAATTTCCACTTTATATCCGGTTAAAGATTCAAGTTTGGTTTCAAGAATAGCGCTTACTTTTTTAATAACCTGAGGAGAAATATCCCCCAGATTACTCATTCTCATCAATACCTCAGCCCTTATTTCATCAGGAAAATAACTAAGCGTCTCAGCCGCACTTGTAGGGTCCATATGAGCCAAAATAAGAGCAATTGTTTGAGGATGTTCGTTAACGATAAAATCGGCAAGCTGTTGAGGTTTAACCTTTTGTAAAAATCCAAACGTCTGTTCACTTTGAAGGGATTTTGCCAGTTTATCAAGGACTTTTTTAGCTTCTTCAGGCCCTAAAGCCTTATATAAAATTTCTTTTGCGTATTCCAAACCTCCACTTGCAATATACTGGTTAGATTGGAAAATCACATAAAACTCTTCCAATACCGCAGCGGCAATAGCTTTGTCTATAGCCCTGGCAGTAGCGATATATTTTGAAATTTCAGTAATCGTATCAACATCCATGTAAGAAAAAATTTGAGCCGTTAAATCTTCTCCGAGCTGAATAAGCAAAATCGCTATTTTTTCAGGCATTGAAAGTTCTTCTAAAATAGCCTGTTGCTGAGGACTTAAAGCCATTATTTATCCTTTATATTTCTGTATGCTCTTCTTTTATCAGATTTTCTAAAACTTTAGCAACCTGTTCTGGATTGTCTTCAACCATTTTAGTTACCCTCTCAAGCAATACTTCATATTTTAACTCTTCTTCGTTTATCTCTCCGCTAATTCCAAGCTGCTGTTCCACTTTTTCTTTTAACTCTTTTATTTTATCATAAGTTGTTCCTATTTCCTCTTCTTCTATTTCAATTTCTTTTTTAACCGGTTCTTCTTCTTCTATTTTTACTTCAAGCATTTTTTGAGTAAACGGAGTAATTACTTTTTTGTAAAAAACAAACAGTACCAACGCCAAAAACAGATATTTAAGCACAGGTGCAACAGGTCCTAAATACATCTCTATCATTCCCATAATCTTTCCTACAGGTGTAGTAGCTGCGGCCTTTGTAGTTTGAGCAAATTCAAAACTGCTGACAGTTACGCTATCTCCCCTTTTAGGGTCAAAACCTATTGCGTTTTTAACAAGATTTTGGATATTCGCTATTTCTACTTCGCTTAAAGGCACAAATGTTTTCTTACCGTCTTTATCAACCTTATAGTGTCCGTCTACTACCACAGCCGCCGTAATTCTTTTTATTTTAGCAAAATCTTCTTTTATATCTTTTATAGTTGTAGAAATTTCATAATTGGTAGTGGTTTCGCTTTTATTATACTTATCAACCACCTGATTGTTTTTAAGTCCCTGAACCGGACCTATATTGCTGACAACGCCTGGTACTCCCCCGACTTCTTTAGGTTTTGTTCCAATACGGCTCTCTTCAAGAGTCTGTTCGCTTCTAACAACATTATCCGGAGAATATATAGTGGCTTTTGATTTAACCTGAGAAAAATCTATATCAACGCTCACTTTTGCCACAACCTTATCTTTACCCCCTACAATAGGAGCCAATATCGAAACTATTTTATCTTCTAGGGCTTTTTCTATTCTCTTTTTATAAAGAAGCTGAGTTTTTAGAAGTTCATTATTACGGGTTAGTTCATCGTTTTCTCCTAAAGGATTCCCGTATTGGTCAACTATTTTTACGTTTTCAGGTTTAAGTTTAGGCACAGCTGCAGCAACCAGCCATTTTATTCCCTGAATCTGTTTTGGAGTTAAAATCATATTAGGTCTTAATTTGATAAGCACCGAAGCCGTAGGAGGAACCTCTTTTTCAACAAAAACCGACTC
>JBDONV010000231.1:0-5281 GCA_039831165.1 Nautiliaceae bacterium
TATTTGACATTACCCTTTTCAAAATGATATGCGTGTTCTGGTCCGATTCCCGGATAATCAAGTCCCGCAGAAATTGAATGGGCTTCAAGTATTTGCCCGTCATCATCCTGTAAAAGATAACTCATCTGTCCGTGAAGTACCCCTGGAGCACCGGCGTTTAGACTAGCACCGTGTTTACCGCTCTCAATCCCAAGGCCTCCAGCTTCAACTCCGATACACTGAACGTTTTCTTCTTCCAAAAAGTGAGAAAAAATCCCCATAGCATTGCTTCCACCACCTATACAGGCTATAACGTAATCTGGCACTCTTCCCTCTTTTGCTAAAATCTGAGCTTTTGTCTCATATCCAATAATAGCTTGAAAATCTCTAACAAGCATTGGGTAAGGATGAGGCCCTGCTACTGTTCCTATTACATAAAAAGTATCTCTGGCATTTGTTACCCAATATCTTATCGCTTCGTTCATAGCATCTTTAAGCGTTCTGCTACCGCTTTTAACAGGATGAACTTCAGCTCCTAGAAGTTTCATTCTAAATACGTTAAGTTCTTGTCTTTTTACATCTTTTTCACCCATAAATATTTCACATTCAAGCCCTAAAAGTGCTGCAGCTGTAGCAGTGGCCACTCCGTGCTGTCCTGCTCCCGTTTCGGCAATCACTCTTTTTTTACCCATTTTTTTAGCCAAAAGCACCTGTCCTATAGTGTTATTAACCTTATGAGCCCCGGTATGGTTCAAATCTTCTCTTTTTAAATATATTTTAGCATTTAGTTCTTTACTAATATTGGGAGCGTAATATAATCCGGTAGGGCGCCCGATATATTCCTTATAATAATAGTCCATCTCTTTCCAGAATTCTTTATCAAAACGTATATTTTTATAAAAATTTTCCAATTCTATAAGAACAGGCATTAACGTCTCAGGAACATATCTTCCCCCGAATTTATCAAAATGCCCTCTTTCATCCGGGTCGTAAATAGGTTTTGGAATATACATCATCATCCTTTAAAATTTTACTAAACTGTCTACTTCTATCCCCATATCTCTTAATTTTTTTGCTCCTTCAAGAAAAGTAAGCTCAATTAAAAATGCAGTTGCAACTACTTCAGCTCCAAGCTTTTTTACAAGTTTAACAGCCGCTTCAGCTGTTCCTCCGGTAGCAATTAAATCATCAACAATTAATACTTTTGGATTTTTCATATCTTTAAAGGCATCTATATGAATTTCAATTTCATCAAATCCATATTCAAGAGCATACTTTTCACTGACAGTTGTATATGGAAGCTTCCCTTTTTTTCTAAGAGGAATAAAACCTTTTTTCAATTTTGCGGCAATAGGAGCCCCGAAAATAAATCCTCTGGCTTCTATTCCGCATACGAAATCGATATCTTGATATTTATCGGCAAAATAATCTATTATTTCGCTAAAAAGCTCACCTTCATTCAAAACAGTAGTAATATCTTTAAAAATTATCCCTTTTTTTGGATAATCAGGGATATCACGTATTGCGCTTTTTACCTTTTCTCCAAGTTTTTTTAATTCTCCACTCTCCATTCTCAATTCTCCATTTATTTCACTTTTTCTAAATACTCACCCGTTCTTGTATCAATTTTTATTTTATCACCTTCTACAATATGACAAGGAACCGTTACAACCGCTCCCGTTTCAAGCTTAGCCGGTTTTCTACAAGCACCGCTTCTATCCCTATTGCTAACAGGCTGAGTTTCCACTACTTCCAGTTCCACTTGCATTGGAAGCTCAACCCCGATTACTTTTCCGTTGTGAAATAGAATATCCACATTCATACCTTCAAGTAAGAAGTCTTTACTCTCTTCAAATGTTTTAACATCAACAGGCAGCATTTCAAATGTTTCATTATCCATGAAATAGTATATATCACCTTCATTATATGAATATTGATATTTTCTTCTCTCAAGATTAGGTTCATCCGCTTTATCACCTGCATGGAAAGTTTTTTCAATTACTCTTCCATCAATCAGATTTTTCAGCTTTGTTCTGACAAAAGCAGCACCTTTTCCAGGTTTAATATGATGATATTCAATAATTTTATAAGGGACTCCGTCTAGTTCGATATTTAGATATTTCTTTAAATCACTCATTCCATATGCCATTTTTTCTCCTTAAATTAAATTTCAGCGTACCCAACGCTTAGGGCGGCTTTTAGATTTCTAAGTTCTTCTAACACTTCATCGTTTACATTATTATCAACAATAATTACGGCCATTGCCTGACCTTCTTTATTTCTTCCGAGTCTAAAGTCTGCTATATTTATATTGTGTTTTGCTAAAGTCATACCAACTTCCCCGATAACCCCAGGAACATCCGTATTTTTAAAGAATATCATTTTACCTTTTGGTTCAAATTCTAAATCAAACCCTTTAAATTCAACTACTCTTGGATGATTTTCAAGCATTGTACCGCTTACTGAATATTCTCCATCATCGGTAATAACTTTTATATTTACTAAATTCTTATAAGTTTCATTTTTAGTTGTTTTTATTTCTGTTTCTATTCCCTTTTCATTTGCCAAAAATTCAGCATTCACATAATTTACACTGTCTGTAATATTCTTTAATAATCCTACAAGTGAAAATGTTAAAACAGACTTATCTTCTTTACTGATATCTCCACTTAAATTTATTTTTACTTTTTTAATAGGTTTATTAATAATCTGACTTAAAATGTATCCCATTTTTTGAGAAAGTTCTAAATATTTAATAACCCATTCCGGAGTATTTGCGGTGTTTATAGGAAGATTTAAAGCATTTGGATAGCTGCTACCTCTAAGTGCCTCAATTATTGCTTCAGCTGCTTGTACGGCAATTCTTTCCTGAGATTCTTTTGTATTTGCTCCTATATGAGGAGTTACGGATGTATTTTCAAGTTCAAAAAAAGGATGCTCAGTTACAGGCTCTTTTTCAAATACATCTATTCCAAGCCATCTAATTTTTCCACTTTTAAGTCCTTCATATACATCTTTTTCATTATATAATCCCCCTCTAGCACAGTTAATTAAAACAACACCGTCTTTCATTTTTTCTATCTCTTTTTTTGTAATCATATTCACAGTTTCAGGAGTTTTTGGAGTATGGATTGTAATAAAATCACATTTAAGAATTTCATCAAAATCAGTCGTATATTTACATCCAAGGTCGGTAGCTTTACTAGGGTCAATGTATGGGTCGTAAGCTATAACGTCCATTTCAAGTGCTTTTGCCCTAATTCCTACACGACTTCCGATATTACCAAATCCAATAATTCCGAGTTTTTTACCGGCAAGTTCGATTCCAAGCCATTTTTCTCTGTTCCATTCATGCTCTTTTTTAAGATTCCATACAGCATTAGTAAAACTTCGAGCAGCCGTTAATAAATGAGCCATAGTAAGTTCAACCGCTGCCAGCGTATTAGCAGTAGGCACGTTCATAACGATAATACCTCTTTTTGAACATGCTTCGATATCTACGTTATCAACACCAACACCCGCTCTAACTATCGCTTTTAATTTTTTTGCGTGAGAAAGGAACTTTTCATCCACAGGAGTTGGGCTTCTTGTAATTACTCCATCTGCATCTTCAATTATTTTTAAAAGTTCATCTTTTGGAGTCCTACTAGCGTCTACAAGTTCAATATCTTTTGCTTTTCTAAGAATCTCCATTCCGGCTTCATGAATCGGGTCACAAACTACTACTTTCATTTATATCCTTTTTTTAATTTTTTCTATTTTTACGTTAAAGTTATACTCTTTAAACAAGTTTAAAATCTTTTCAGCCTCCGCTAAACTTTTAAAAAGAATATATATTTTAATCTCTTTTTTCTCTTCTAAAAGAGAATATATAAGTCCATAATTATCAAGTATTGCTTTTACGTTAAAAACAGCGTATTTATCGTTTACGTCAAGCGTTAATTTATAAAGAATAATATTTTTATACGTTCTAAAATCGATTTTCATATATAAAATTCTAGCCGGAAAATTATATATTTCCGGCTTTTTTAAAGAAATTTTTTCTTTTACAGGTTTTACCACTTCTTTTACAGGCTTAAACTCTACTTCAGGAGCTGAAATTTTAACATAAACATAGCCTAATATAAATAAAATTAAAAAACTTAAAAGCCAAATTAATATTTTCATTCAGCAAGTTTAATTCTATCCCCGTTTATTTCTATAATTTTTCCTCTAAACTCATCACCAATATGATATTCATTCTCATAATCCTCTTTTCTTACCAATGCTTCAACATCGCCTAAATCAATAAACATTCCAAAATCTGTTACATATTTAACTTTACCTTTTACTTCATCTCCTAGATTGTGCTCTTTTTCAAAAGATTCATAAGGATTAGGTATAGCATCTTTTCTCGAAACTATAACTTTATTTTCATCAGGAGATATAGTAATTACTTTAAATTGTAGTTTATCTCCTATATTAAATACATCCTGAGCCTTTTCCCCTTTTTTATAAGAAACAAATTTATTAGGCAATAACACGCTAATACCATCAATTTCCACAAAAGCTCCCACATTTATAAATTTAGTAATAACACCTTCTACAAGATCTCCCACATTATATTTTTTAGCAAATTCCACAGCCGGTTTAGTCAATAAATTTTTTCTTGTAACTCTTAATTTCTCTTCTTCTGGATTAATTTCTACTATTTCAACCTCAATTTCCTCTCCAAGCGTTAAATCATTAATTCCATCCCAGTTTATTTCACTTATGTGTAAAAATCCTTCTACTCCGTTCCCCAAATCAACAAAAGCACCATAATCCGTAATATGAGAAACAGTAACCTTTACCCTGTCTCCAAGATTTAAATTCTTTACTTCATCCCATGGATTAGGAAGAGCTTTTTTTATAGAAAATACTCTTCTGTCAGGGTCAACTAAAATAACTTCTATTTCATCACCCTCATCAAAATATTTTTTATGGTCAATTTTTTTATAAAAGATTTCATCTTTAGGCACAAAACCGCTTATACCATCAATATCTATTACCAAACCGCTTGATTTTACTTTTGTTACTTTTGCAGGGATTATTTTGTCTTTTAAAGAATTTATTTTTTCTCTAACTTCATTTAAATACGCTTTTCTATCTACTACAACAGAATTTTCTTTAAACTCTTTTACTTTAGCTTTTATGTTTTTTCCTATAACACTTTCATCTTCTTTAAGACCGCTAAGACTTTTAGGAAGAAAAAACTCAATACCGTCTTTTTTCCCTACAAAACCACCTTTTATAAGTTTCTCTATTTGAAACTCTACCACAT
>JBDONV010000009.1:0-5270 GCA_039831165.1 Nautiliaceae bacterium
GGTCTTTGATATAGAAAAATTAAAAGAAACTTCTCTTGTTCCTGAAAATGTTTTAGAAAATACGAAAAAAATGAAAAAATATTTCTCAATTAAAAATTTGAAAAAACAGTGGGAGGAGATTTTTGAAAAATAGAAAAATAACAATTATACCTTTTGTATCTGGATTTAAAGGAAAATATTTTCTTTCTCTTTTATTAAGACTAAAAAAATCTATTTCTAATTTAAACATTAATTGCATTGTAACATATGAAAATCCATTTAATAAAGGTTTAATAAATTTTGCAAATAAAGAAAAAATAAAAGTTTTGAACTTTTTTAAAGATTTAGAAGTTCTAAAGAGGGATACTTCAAATTCGGATGTAGGAATAGCTGTTGGTTTTGGATACAAAATAAAAAAAGATATCTACAGCCTACCTAAATTAGGTTTTTTTGCTCTCCATGATTCCCTTTTGCCTAAAATGAGAGGCTTTGCTCCATCTTTTTGGAGCTTAATTTTAGGAAAAAATGAGACAGGTTTAACTTTATTTGAAATATCAGATGAAATTGATGCTGGGGATATACTATACCAAGAAAAAATTGATATAGATGAAAAAGATGATATTTTAACTCTTCATAGAAAAATATTTCAGAAAATGGAAATAATTTTAAAAAAGTTTTTGAAAGATTTAGAAAATTACAAAATAAAAAAATATCCTCAAAACCATAAAAAAGCTACTTATTGTATGTGGAGAAAAGAAGAAGATAATAATATTCGTTGGGAAAGAACAACAAATGAAATTTGGAATTTATTAAGAGCTTGTAAATATCCTTTTTGGGAAGCTTTTACCTACTATAAAGGTAAAAAAATATATGTGGTGAAAGCAGAAAAAGGAAAAATGATTTTGGAAGGTTATTATCCTGGTAGATTTGTAAAATTAGCCGATAATGGGGTATATGTATCGACAGGAGATGGTGGAGTTATCATTATTCAAAAAATCAAAATTAACAATTCCACAATTATAAATGCAAATGAAATTTTTAAAAAATTGTTTGATGGATTTGATGGATATATTTAAAATCAAAAATATCTTGAGGAAGAAGGTAATGTATAAAATTCCTTTTAATAAACCTTGTTATACTGGTAATGAGTATAAATATGTATTACAAGCCATGAAAAGTTCTCATATATCAGGAAATGGTCCATTTGGTAAAAAATGTGAAAAATGGTTTGAAGAAAAATTAAATTGTAAGAGAGCTTTACTTACACCTTCTTGCACACACGCTCTTGAAATGACCGCTATGCTTATTGATATTAAGCCCGGAGACGAAGTTATAATGCCTTCTTTTACTTTTGTATCCACAGCAAATGCTTTTGTGTTAAGAGGAGCAAAGATAATATTTGTAGATATCAGACCAGATACTATGAACATAGATGAAAATTTGATAGAACAAGCAATTACGGAAAAAACTAAGGCTATTGTTGTTGTGCATTATGCAGGTGTCTCTTGTAATATGGATAAAATAATGGATATAGCAAAAAAACATAATCTTTTTGTAATTGAAGATGCCGCTCAGGGAATGATGAGTTTTTATAAAAATAAACCTTTGGGAACAATTGGTCATCTTGGAGCTTACAGCTTTCATGAAACAAAGAATTATACAAGTGCCGGGGAAGGAGGTCTTTTGATTATAAATGATGAAAAGTTTATAGAAAGAGCAGAAATTATAAGAGAAAAAGGAACAAACAGGAGTCAATTTTTTAAAGGTTTAGTAGATAAATATACGTGGGTTGATATTGGAAGTAGTTACCTAATGAATGATGTAAGTGCAGCTTACTTGTGGGGTCAACTTGAAAAGGCAGAGGAAATTTTAGAATATAGACTTAACGCTTGGGACTTTTATTATGAAAATTTAAAAAAACTAGAAGATAATGGATATTTGGAGTTACCTGTAATTCCTAAAGATTGTAATCATAACGCTCATATTTTTTACATTAAAGTAAAAAATGAAAAAGTTAGAGATAGATTATTAAACTTTTTAAAGCAGAATGGAATTTTAGCAACTTTTCACTATATTCCATTGCATACTTCTCCGGCTGGGAAAAAATATGGAGAATTTAGAGGTAAAGACATATACACTATAAAAGAAAGTAGTAGATTAATAAGATTGCCTTTATTTTATGGTATAAAAAAGGAAGAGCAGTTATTTATTATCAGAAAAATAGAGGAATTTTTCAAAGAGAAAAAAAATGAAACCGAGTAAATATCATAAAAATAAAAGTTCTCATAATTGGCTCATTTATATGGCTTTAGATAGGCATTTAATTAAATATTCAAAATATATTAAGGGTATCTTAGTAGATTTGGGATGTGGAGAAAAACCGTATAAAGAGTTTTTCCTAAAATATTGCAATAAGTACATAGGGGTAGACTGGGAAAATTCTTTACACAATGTTAAACCTGATGTTATTTCTGATTTAAATCAAAAAATAGATTTACCGGATGAATACGCAGATACTGCTGTGGCTATCTCTGTTATGGAGCATTTATATAATCCACAAAAATTTTTAAATGAAGTTTACAGAATATTAAAAAGAAATTCTTACTTTATTTTGCAGGTTCCTTGGCAATGGTGGGTACATGAGGCACCTTATGACTATTTTAGATATACACCTTATGGACTTAAATATCTATTGGAAAATGCTGGATTCAAAATTATAGAAATATCTCCCCAAGGAGGATTATTTAGTACTTTAGTATTGAAATTTAATTATTTTACTCTTAGACTTATAAGAGGTCCAAAATTTTTAAAGCTTTTGATAAAACTATCTTTAATACCTATGTGGAATTTATCTCAGTGTCTAGCTATATTATTGGATAAGTTAGATAAACATTGGATATTAGAAGCACCTGGTTATTTTGTTTTAGCTATAAAGAAATAATAAATATCTTTCAAAATAAAAATAGAATAATTTACCCCGTAACAAATCGAAAGTTTTTTGAAAAATTAAAACAAAAAAAATAAAATCATAGGTATTCTTATCAAAATATGATATTAGATTTGCCTCCATAGTAAAAACTAATGGCTAATGAATATGTAAGCATTTTTACCTCCTAACCAGGAATGTAAACCTTCATTTTTATTTACTTCCTTAAATTTACTGTTTCTTATTTTTTCTTTATCTATATTATCCCAGTATACTTTATAATCATTTGAGTAATATTTTTTCGTAGAAGGAAAGTTTTCAAAGAATTTCAAAAAAGTTTCTTCGTCTTTTTTTCTTTACCTTTGTTAATATGATCCAAGGCTAAACATTTAAAACTCTTGATGCAGCAGATACTGAGGAGCTCTATGCTATCATTTTCATAACTTATTCTTTTAAATGTTTTGTTTTTTTAACCGGATTGCTCCAATAGTGAAATTTCTTCCACACTCTTTACATAAATATCTTTGTTTTCTATCTCTTGATTTTCCGTTTTTTACACACCAATTAGAACCACATTCAAGATAAGCAAATAAAAGAGATAGTGATTTATACGGCTGTAGGTGTAGATACAGAAGGTAATAGAGAAGTTTTAGGATACTGGATAAAACAAGGCTTTGAAAGGAAAGATTATTGAGCCGATATATTGCAGGATATGATAAGCTAAGGTTTAGGGAAAGTAGGAATTTTTGTAACAGACGATTTTAACGGAGTTAGGGAACTTATAAGTAAATTATTTCCTTTATCCAACCATCAACTTTGAATCTTGCACGTTAAGCGAAATATAAAAAGAAGCGTTGAAAAAGAGATTACAAGATAGTAAACAGCTATTTTGCTAAAATAAAGAAAAGCCTTAATTTAGAGGAAGCGGAAAAATATTTCAGCGAGCTTATAGAATTTCTAAAATCCAAATACAAAGAACAGCTCAGAACTTGCTCGAGAAGAAGAATAATATACTACCTTTTACAAAGTATCCTTTAGAACTTAGAAGACATATTTACACCACTAATATAGTGGAAGGAATAAATAGCACAATTGATAAAATGAGAGTAGAGCTAGAAGGTTATAGGAGTGTCCCAAAAAGTGTGTAAATTTTATCACACCTCCAAGCGTTCTTTGAAAATTTCGGATAATTGACGGTAAATAATGGCCCAATTCTTTATCTTGCTTTTTTCCCATTTCTTCTCAAGGCGTTCTATCGCCAAGTAAAGATTTTTTATCAGGGCTTCATCACTAGGAAATACTCTCTTTTTATCTGTTACTCTTCTAAAGGCTCTATTTATACTTTCTATTATATTTGTTGTGTACATTATTTTTCTCATTTCATAGGGATACTTAAAGTATGTCGTTAGCTCTTCCCAATTGATTCTCCAACTCCTTACTACATGCGGATATTTACGGGGGTATGGAAAAAAATTGTGTAACAGATAAAATAAAAAAAAAGAGGAGGTGAAAAAGATGCCAAGAAAAGCTAAACACGTAAACGAAACTTTATACGAGGCTATGAAGAAGTTTTTGGAAAATAAAAATATTGACGACCTTAAAAATACACCTGCCCCCAAAATTGGACACTGTGATACAAATTGAGGAAAATTAAAGAGAAATGTGCAGTTAAATGAAAAGGAAGATGTTCACAACAGATCAAATTATTAAAATTTTAGCTGAGCTTCAAATTCTGGGTATATCGACTAAAGCAAGTTGCTAGAAAATACGGTATTTCTCCTAACACCATTTACAGGTGGAAAAGTAAATATAAAGGAAGCGTTTGAAGTTTCTTGAAGAAGAAAATATGAGACTTAAGAATTTCAAATTCAAATATTAACAGAGGCTTTAAAAAAAGTATGTAACTAGGGAAGAACGTTTGAAGCTTGTTAAGCTTTTGCACGAGGCCGGTATGAAAGTTAAAACCGCTTGTGAGCTTTTTGAAATTCCTCGTTCTAGTTTTTACTTTTTCTTGTCGAGAGGAGAAAATACAAAGGATTTAGAACTAATAGAAAAAATCAAAAAAATCGCTTACGATCACTCTGGTATTGGTTGCAGGAAAATAACTTATATACTTAGACGGGAAGGTTGGAAAGTAAATCACAAAAAAGTTTATAGACTCTATAAAGAACTTGATTTAGGTAACAGACAAAAGAGTAGAAGAAAGAAAAAAGTATCAAGAGATAAAGAATATAAGAAACCGGAAGCAGGGTTTGTAAACGATTTATGGAGTTTAAATATGTATTTGAGCCTTTGATAGAAGTGAGCTTAGGAGGAGGGAAAGTAGTAAAGCACTTTAGGAAAATAGTTAAAGCTTTTGGACCAC
>JBDONV010000049.1:0-17378 GCA_039831165.1 Nautiliaceae bacterium
AAAGATAATGCATACGGTCATGGTATATTTAGTATTTCTAAACTTTTAAGAGAGTATGGCATAAGAAAAGTTTGTGTGAGAAATATAAATGAAGCTAATTTAGTCAGGGAATTTGAAGAAATTTTAATTTTTAATCCTCCGACAAACAGAAGTGCCATAAACTTTTCTTATGCTATAAACTCCATCTCCCAACTTAAAAAAAATAGACACCCCTATATTCATTTAAAAATTGATACAGGATTTAGAAGGAATGGAATTTTAGAAGAAGAACTTGATGAAGCTCTTAATATAATAAAACAAAAGGAATTGGAACTTAGAGGTGTTTTTTCTCATTTTTGCTGTGCGGATGAGTTTGGATGCGATACGTTTATACAATATGATAAATTTTTAACAATTAAAGAAAAAATAGAAGAATTTTGCAAAAAGTATGATATAAAACTTCCGTATTTTCATATAGCCAATTCCGCAGCTTTATCTAAACTTCCTAATACGCTTGATTTTGTGCGTCCGGGAATTGCCATATACGGTGGAATGGAAGGATATAAGCCCGTTATGAGTTTAGTAGCCGATGTTGTAAGCGTAAGAGAACTTGACGCTAAAGAAGGCTGCGGTTATAATAAAACGTTTATGAGTGAAAAAAAGATAAAAATATCCACAATAGACGTGGGTTATGCGGACGGGATACCTTATTTTACAAACGGGTGTAAATTAAAAGATACAAAAGCTCTTGGAAAAATTTCCATGGATTATATGATTGTTGAGGGAGAACATAAAAAAGTAGTGATATTTGACGATGTAAAGGAGTTTGTTAAAAATTTTGATACGATAACTTACGATATCTTGGTTAAAATGTCTCCTAGGATAAAAAGGAAAATAATTGAAAGCGATAACGGTAACTCAGTTAAATAATCAAATAAAATCCATTCTTGAATCTCATTTTGAAATAGTTTTAGTTCAAGGAGAAGTAAGTAAAGTAGTATATCATTCTTCCGGTCATCTTTATTTTACTTTAAAAGACGAAAAATCTTCTATCAACTGCGCTATGTGGAGAAGCAATCTATCACGTATGAAATTCAGATTAAAAGAAGGGGATAATATTTATGTTTACGGGGCCGTTAATTTATATGTTCCAAGAGGCGAGTATAAAATTATAGCTCAGGAAATAGAACCTGTAGGTGTAGGGGCTTTACAACTTGCTTTTGAGAGACTTAAAGAAGAGTTAAAGGCTCTTGGTTATTTTGACGAATCAAGAAAAAAAACTTTGCCAAAATTTCCAAAAAGAATTGCTATTATTACTTCTTCAACTGCTGCGGCTTTGCAGGATATGCTTAGAATTGCTAAAAAAAGATGGCTTTTGAGCGAATTTTATCTTTTTAATACGCTAGTACAAGGAGAAGGCGCGGCGGAAGATATAGCGAAAAATATAAAAAAGGCTGACGAATACAGGTTTGATGACGGAAAAGGATTTGATTTAATTATTGTAGGAAGAGGCGGAGGGAGTAAAGAGGATTTATGGGCTTTTAACGAGAGGGTGGTAGCAGATGCTATATTTGAGGCTAAGACGCCAATAATTTCTGCCGTAGGTCATGAAATTGATTATCTGATAAGCGATTTTGTGGCTGATAAAAGGGCTGCTACTCCTAGTAACGCCATAGAAATTGCGCTTCCTGATAAAAATGAGATGTTATTGACAATTGACGATATGATAAATACTTTTAAAATGAAAGTTTCTTATATTTTGCAAAAAAAAGAAAGGTCTCTTTTACATCTTAAAGAGATGTACGAGGCAAATTCCATTTCTAAAAAACTAGATGAGAAGTTGAGGGAAATTTATGTGCTAAAAGAGAAATTTCAGTTTTCTTTTAACAGGATTGTTTTAAATAAAGAGCATAAAATAGAAAAATTAAAAGCCTCTTTTGAAATTTCTTCTCCTAAAAATAGAATAGAAAAATTTGAAGAAGAAATAAAAACCTTAAATAAAAGATATAATAACAAATTAAAAGAAATCCTTGATTATAAGGAAATGAGAATAAAAAATCTGTTGGATGCTTTTGAATCTCTAAATCCTAAAAAAAGAGAAAAATATGGTTTTGCTGAGGTTGTTAAAAACGGTAAAAGAATATCTTTAAATGATGTAAAAAAGGACGATATTTTCTTTATACAGGACACTTCAAATAAAATAAAAGTAAAAGCCCTTGAAAGGAAAGAGTAATGTTTTGTAAAAAATATATAGAAGAAATCGAGAAATTAAAGCAACAGCTTAATGAGTGCTACGCTCAAAATGACGAATTAAAAAGAGAAAACGATTCTTTAAGAGGAGAGGTTTTTAGTCTTAGAAAAGAGATAGAACGTTTAAAATCTGAAACTAAAAATGAAAATTCTCAACAAGAAGGACCTTGTATTGTTGAATCTATAGCCCAGGACAGTGATGAAATAGTGTATGAGGTAAAAAAACTTGAAGATTTAAAAGATTCCATAAAAGATTTAATTAAAGAATTAAAAGATACTTTTGATTTATTAAATAAAGAAATAGATAAAATAGTCCGTTTTACGGATACTACAAATGAAAGTTTTAATCAATTAGATAATTCCATAGAGCAGATAAACAATGTTATACAGCTTATTAAGGATATTTCAGAACAGACCAATCTTTTAGCGTTAAATGCGGCTATTGAGGCAGCAAGAGCGGGAGAACATGGAAGAGGTTTTGCTGTAGTTGCCGATGAGGTGAGAAAACTTGCCGAAAGAACCCAGGAAGCAACAAAAGAAGTTGAAACCACTATTAATCTTTTAAAACAAAGCAGCAGTTCAATTACCGTTGAGAGTAAAACGTTAGTTGAAATTACTAATCATATGTATGAACTGATGAAACAGTTTAGAGAAATTTTTGAGAAACTTTACAAAGTTGACATTCAATCCGTAGAGGAATTTAAAGAAGTTGTTAAAAAAATAGAAGATTTAAACAGAAGATTAAAAGAAGCCGTTGAAACTTTTCATAAAAAATAGGGAACAATTTTTGCTGGGCTTAAAAAAGCCCTTTTAAAGGTTTAAGATGAGAGTAACTCAGTTTACGATGTATAATAATTTTTTGATAAATCATCAGCGTGACTTAAGCGAACTTCAAAAAATTCAAACTCAAATAGCCACGGGTAGAAAAATAGACAATATGTATGATAATCCTACTATTTTTACCGAATATCTAAAACTTAACGAAGAGATAAACTCTTTTACTCAGGTAAAAAAATCCGCTAATTTCGCTCTTACTTTTGCAAGGCAGAGCGATACCGTGTTAAATGACGTGGTAACAACACTTGATACGTTTAAAGTCAATTTGCTAAAAGCCGCTAACGATACCAATAATGAAACCAGCAGACAGGCGATAGTTAGCGAATTAAAAGGAGAACTTGCGCATTTAAAAGATTTAGCTAATACATCTATTGACGGAAAATATATTTTTAGTGGAAGCGCTTTTGACAAACCTCCTATTAACGATGAATTAAAATATCAGGGAAATGACAAATATGTAAAAGCTTTTTTGGGTGCAGGAGTTGAAAGGGAATACAATATTCCCGGAAGCGAACTTTTTTTAGGAAGGGACAACGATTATAAAAAACACGTAACACTTAATATTCCCCAATATGATAAAATGAAACAGCATCCCGAATTTGTAGTAAGAGGTGCTGATGGTAAACTTTATATCGATAAAACCGACCCTGATCCTGATGCGCCTGGAGCGGTACCTGTGGATGAGCCGATAACCGGTGAAAGCCAGATTAGAATGCTTACCGGTGTAGAGGATATAGAGGAAGGAAATGGTAAATATAAAGACGGTACAAGTTATTTTTATGTAAAAGGAAAGAATTTAGATGGAGATTATATAGATGAAAAATTTTCTTTAAGTAATTCCGCAAAAGTGTCCGAACTACTTGAAAAGATAGGACAGATTTACGGTAATACTGAAACAAATAAAGTAGTGGACGTAACTCTTAACGATATGGGGGAAATTCAAATAAAAGATTTAAAAAGCGGAAGACTTGTAACCGATTTTTATATGGTGGCAAGCGATAAAGATGAAGCGAGTATTAATGATTTAGTAAAAAAAGGAGCTTATATAGCCGAATTTCAAAGAAGCGATTTTAATTCCGTAAAGATAAATTCGTCAATAACCGCTTCTAATGCTTATTTTGATAATAAAATATTTGAGTTTGGGGCTTTATTCAGACTTGACGATAACAGTAGAAACGCTCTTCCAAGCGATAAAGTAAGGGATGTTTTAGGAAAAGGCATATTGGCTTCTACTAATGCTTTAAAAGATATTTCTAATATTCATTTAAGCGGTAAGGATACAGATGGAAACGATGTAAATGTAGATGTTTCCATAAACGATACTACAACGATGCAACAGTTAATGGACGATATAAAAAGCGCTTATGGAGATGTAACTGTTTCTTTAGAAAATGGAGAAATAAAAATTATAGATAACACTATAGAAAAAACAGAAAAATCTAATCTTCAAATAAAACTTGAGACTCAAGATGACGCAGGTCATCCGTTAGTAGCGTTTAGAAGCAAGGACGTTGCTAATTTTGATAAGCTTTTTTTTGAAAAAAGCGGTAATTCTCTTTTTTCAAATGTTTCTCAAATAGAAAACGAATATAAGATAGTAAATTCTAACGTTTCTTCTCCTAAAGTTGCAAATGAAAACGCTTTTAATTACGCTACGGATAATACCACTGTGGCAAACGTTGATGATGCGGCTAAAATTAATTCTACAAAAACTTTTGATTTACAGTTTAAGGATAAAGACGGTAATTTTAAACTAGCAAAGATAGTGTTAAGCGATGTGGCTGACACAAACGGTTATTATTCTAAAATTATAGTTTATGATGATAATGGAAATAAAACTGAGTACCCTATTTATAATTCCGAAGGGGAGTATACCAAATATCATGATGAGGAGACAGTAACTCACGAACTTGACCCTCAAACATGTGAATTGTGTGAAAAAACTAAATATGTTAAAGGAACTACTTTTAAACAATTAGGAGACGCTGTTTCTATGTTGGTGTCTGGTAATCTTCCAGATGATACTTCTTTTGAGAGTTATAAAAACGCCGTTGAAAAAGCGAGGGGAGAAGTTGATGCCGGGCTTGATGATAAGGGAAGATTTTATGTTAAAGATAAAACAAACGAAGTTACAAAAGCTCAATTTAGTTTGACTGATGAAACGGGAGGAATATATTTCCAGGCAAATAATTCCATAACCATAGACTCTCCTCAGGTTGATTTTTTCGCTACTTTGCAAGAGGCGATAGAAGCCGTTGAAAATGGAAAAAATTTTGCCGATGGATATTCAAATAAACCTAGAAATTTTGGAATACAAGGAGCGATTGAAGCGATAGAGCACGTAATGGACAGGGTTAGACGCTCTCATGCTAAAATAGGGGCTGTTAGTAATGAGTTTGATATGAGTATTCAAAGGGTTGATATGTTGAAAATAAACGTCCAGACGCTTCAATCCGATAATATCGATACAGATATCGGGGAAGCGAGTATGAAACTTACTTCTTTAAAAACATCTTATGAGGCATTGCTTGCTTCTATAGCTAAAGTCAATAATTTGACGCTTTTAAACTATTTAAGATAAAATTCCACCAAAAAAGGATATGTCATTTTAAGAAAAGCTTTTTATATCTTTTTGCTCGGATTTTTAATTTTTTTCGCTTTTTCAACTGTTTTTCCATTTTCAGACTATGTTGGAATTTTTGGAGAGTTTATAGGAAAACTTAATTTAAAGCTTTTTGAGTATTTAGGATATATATTTGTTTTATTTTTGTTTTGGATTTTATATCTTTTTTATTTTAAAAAATTTGATTTCCAAACTTCTTTAAAAACCCTTGGATTTATAATTCTTTTTTTAGATTTTCTTTTTTTACAGAGCGTGTTAATCCATAAAGGTGTTGTTGGAAACTTGGTTGTAAATTTTTTAAAAGGTTATATAGGTATTTTAGGAGTTGGAATATTTATTTTCGTAGTTGCTTTATGGGGACTTTTTTTAATTTTTGAAGATAAAATATTCGCTTTTTTTGATTTTTCCAAAAAGGAAAAGAATATCCAAAATAATCAAGTTAAAGAAGAGATACAAAAAGAAGAAAAATCTGAAGAAAATATTGTTAATGAAACTTATCCTGAAGAAGTTGAAGAAGAAGTGTTTCCTGAACTTGACGAGGATGATATAAACGATTATTCTGATACAATCTTTAAAAAAGAAACCGAAATTTTAAAAGAGGATGTATCTTCTCAAGAAGATAAGAAAGAGAATAAAGATGAAAATATAAAAACACCACAAACTGTTTTAAAAGAAAAAACTTCAAAAGAAGTTTCAGAAATTAAAGAAGAAAATCCTGAAAAAGTAAAAAAAGTAAGCGAACTTGAAGATACCAAAAAACTTCTTTCTCAAATAGAAGTAGGGGAGAGGGAAAAACCGAAGGACTGGAAATTTCCTCCTTTGGATATGCTTCAAAAACCTCCTAAGAAAAAAAGAGAAGTTAATGAGGCTGAAATCGATAAAAAAATAAAAGTGCTTCTTGAAAAACTCAAATATTTTAAAATAGAAGGGGATGTGGTAAGATATTATGTAGGACCTGTTGTTACCACTTTTGAATTTAAGCCTCTTCCTCATATAAAAGTAAGTAAAATTTTAGCCTTGCAGGATGATTTGGCTATGGCCTTAAAAGCCCAGTCAATTCGTATTCAGGCTCCAATTCCCGGTAAAGACGTTGTTGGAATAGAAATTCCAAACGAAACGCAGGAGACCATATATTTAAGAGAGATTATAGAAAGTGAAATATTTCAAAAATCAAAATCCCCTCTTACCATGGCTCTTGGAAAGGATATTGTAGGAGCTCCTTTTGTGACGGATTTAAAAAAACTGCCTCATTTATTGATAGCGGGGACTACCGGAAGTGGAAAGAGTGTGGGTATAAACTCTATGATTTTATCTCTTCTTTATAAAAACTCACCGGATGAACTTAAATTTATTATGATAGACCCTAAACAGCTTGAGTTTTCCATATATAATGATATACCGCATCTTTTAACTCCTGTTATTACCGATTCCAAAAAAGCGATAACGGCTCTTAACGCCATGGTAAAAGAGATGGAGAGAAGATATAAATTAATGTCTAAAATGAGGGTTAAAAATATAGAAGGATATAATAAAAAAGTTTCAAAAGAAGAGAGAATGCCTTATATTATTATTATAATAGACGAGCTTGCGGATTTAATGATGACAAGCGGTAAAGACGTTGAGTATGCTATAGCAAGACTTGCCCAGATGGCGAGGGCTAGTGGTATTCATTTGATAGTCGCCACTCAAAGACCGAGTGTAGATGTTGTAACGGGACTTATCAAAGCAAATCTTCCAAGCAGAATTTCTTTTAAGGTTGGGCAAAAAATAGATTCCAAAGTGATTTTAGACCAGTTTGGAGCTGAGAGTCTTTTAGGAAGAGGGGATATGCTGTTTACCCCGCCGGGAATAGTAGGTCTTATAAGATTACATGCGCCTTTTGCGAGTGAAGAAGAAATTGAAAAAATAGTCGAATTTTTAAAATCCCAAAGGGAAGCGGAATATGATAATACGATACTTTCTTCAATAGAATCTGAAAGTGAAGGTTTAGAAGAGATAGAAAATGTTGATGAACTTTTTGAAGAAGCTAAGGAGATAATATTAAAAGAGAGACGTACAAGTATTAGTTATCTTCAAAGAAGACTTCAAATAGGTTATAACAGAGCCGCCAATATTATAGAACAGATGGAAAGAGCAGGGATACTTTCTCCCCCTAACGCCAAGGGACAAAGAGAGATACTCATATAGGAGATGTTATGAAATATCTTTTGATTATTTTGGCGTTTATTTTTTTAGGATGTACCGATAAGCCTATTGCTGTAAGTGTTTCGGAATTGGCTGGGGATTTAAAGGTGGCGGGTTTTAAAAAAAATAAAAAACTGTTAAAAATACTCAGAATAAATTTCGATTTTAACGATTATCATATAAAGCCTAAGTATTACGATGAAATAAGAGAGTTGGTTCAAATAATAAAAAACAATCCAGATATAAAAAAAGTAGAAGTTGTCGGCTATACGGATGGTCTTGGTGATTATGAATACAACTTAAAACTTTCTTTAAAAAGGGCTGAAGCCGTTAGGGATTTGCTTATAAGATTTGGAGTTGACCCTAATATAGTAGAAGCCAGAGGAGAGGGTGAAAATAACCCTATAGCTCCTAATGATACGCCTGAGCACAGAGCTTTAAACAGAAGGGTTGAGGTTATTGTTTATTATTGATTATTTTAACAGTTTTCCGTTTATAAACAGATGGTCCACTTCGTTTGTATGAAGTATAATCTGAAGTGGAAGAAGGTCTTTTTGGGTTACTTTGCTTGGTAATTTGAAAGTGATGATATCAGCATCTTTTCCAGCTTCTAAAGAGCCGTTGTTAAATCCAAGTTCTTTTGCGGCGTTTATTGTTACGGCTTTTAATAAATCTTTTGCCAGGTATTTGGGGTGAAGTTCTATATGCATAAGAAGGGCGGCTCTTATTTCTTTAAAGAGATTTAAAGAATAGTTTGAACTAAGGCCGTCTGTGGCTACGGAGTAATCTATTGAAAAGTTTTTAACCCTTTCCAAATCCAAAATTCCTACGTTTAGGAGTCTATTTGAAATAGGGCAGTGGGCTATATTGGCTTCTATTTCTTTTATTTTTGAAAGTTCTTTATCGTTTGCGTATACGCAGTGTACAAATGTTGTGTTAGTGTTTTTGAATTTTTCCAAAAATTCAATCGGTTTGATAAGAGGTTTTGCATTTTTAAAATGCTTTTCAAAAAATAGTTTAAATTCTCCCTCTCCCTCGTCAAGCCATCTTCTCTCGGCTTTGCTTTCCATAAAATGAGCTTGTATTGGTAGGTTTTTCTTTTTTGCTATCTCTATTACTTTATCCATTAAAACAGGGTGAACAGAATAAGGAGAGTGAATTGAAATTCCGGTTTTAAAGTTTTTTCCATCTAATGCTTGGGATTCGCTTAATCTTGAGAGAAAATCCTGATAAAGCATATCCACAGCACCCGGAGTTGTTCCTATAATTTCATTAAAATAAGCTACTTTTAGGGGAGAGTGTTTTAAATATTTAAGGTCGTCGCCGGTGGAACTTATTTCTCCAAAAGCACATACACCGCTTTTTTTCATCTCTTCTATTGCTTTTTTAAAACATTCGGTTTTACATTCTACAAAAAGTGTTTCCCTATGTTTTATAACCGAATTTAGCCAGATTATGAAATCCCCGTATTCTAAAAGAGTTTTGTTGGAACTAAATTCAAGATGAGTGTGTGAATTTATTAAAGCCGGCATAATTACGGAATTTTCTCCCAAGTCTATTTCTTTTTCGCATTTAGGAAGATTGGTTCCTATTTCTATAATTTCTTTATCAAAAATAATTTCCCCATTTTCTATAATTTCATAAGATTTATTCATAGTTACGACGTAATTTGCTTTTAGTTTCAATATTTCTCCTTAAACTTTTAATTAATTATAGTAAAATTACACAAAAAAAAGGAGATAAAATGAAAATAAAAGTAATTCACGGTCCTAATCTTAATATGCTTGGAATAAGAGAGGTTAATATCTACGGACCTATGAAACTTGAAGATATCAATAAAAATATGGAAGCTTTTGCTAAGCAAAACGGTTTTGATATTGAATTTTATCAATCAAACCATGAAGGCGATATTGTAGATGCCATTCAGGAAAGTCTTAACGAAGGAGTTGACGGTATTATTATTAACCCAGCAGCCCTTACCCATACTTCAATTTCTATAAGAGATGCGATAAAAGCGGTGAGTCTTCCTACTATTGAAATACATTTGAGCAATATAGCGGCAAGAGAGGATTTTAGAAAAACTTCTATGATAAGCGATGTTGTAGCCGGTACTATTACGGGATTTGGTCCTTTTAGTTATCATTTGGGGCTTATTGCCATGATTCAGATTTTAAATGAGATAAAAATGGCAAAAGAGGCTCAGGCTAAAGCAGCTGCTCAGCAGGGGAATTAATGGATTACATTCTTAATAAAGAGAATGAAATTTATTATGAATGCGGTTGGAGCAGCGATAACTCTGTTTTTTTATCTTTAGGAGATAACAGATATGTAATCACTGATGGAAGATATACTCTTGACGCAAAAGAAAAAGCAAATGCACAAGTGGTTGAATCTAAAAATCTTTTAAAAAAAGCAAAAGAACTTATTTTAAAACACAGACCCAAAAGTTTAAAAATAGACCCTTTAAACTGGGATGAGAATAGTTATAAAGAGCTGTCAAAAGTAGTAAGGCTTCAAAATAGGCCTTATATGTCCCATAAAAAAAGAATGATAAAAAGTGATAAAGAACTTGAAATAATCCAAAAAGCTGTAAGGCTTGGAGCTGAAGCGTTTGAAGCGTTTAAAAAAGAGATTGAGACGGGTATAGACGAATATGAGCTTTCTTATAGATTTAAAGAAAAACTGACATTTAGAGGTAGAAGAGAGCTTAGTTTCGAGCCTATTGTTGCCATTAACGAAAACGCCGCCAAACCCCATGCCCAAGTTAGCGAAAAAATTTTACAAAAAGGTGATTTGCTTTTATTGGATGCCGGATTGAAATATTGCAGATATTGCTCCGATAGGACAAGGACTGTTTTTATAGGCGATGAAATTTCAATGTCCAAAAGACAAAAATTTAAAAATAAAGAGATACAAAAAGCATATGACACTGTATTAAAAGCCCAAGAGGCTGCCATAAAAGCCGTAAAAATAGGAAGACCTATAAAAGAACTTGATAAAATAGCAAGGGAAATTATCCAAAAAGCCGGATACGGCAAATATTTCGTTCACTCCTTAGGACATGGGGTCGGGCTTGATATTCACGAGTGGCCTTATGTTAACTTAAGAAATGAAATTCCTATTGAAAATGGTATGGTATTTACCATAGAACCTGGAATTTATATTCCAGGAAAGTTTGGTATCAGAATAGAGGATATGGTAATGATTAAAGACGATAAATGTTTTGTTTTAAGTGAGGAGATATGAGTATTGGTAAAATCAGAACTATTCTTTATAAGGTTGCTAAATATTTAGGGGATTTTAACGCTATAAAAAGAGCTATAGAAAAAAAAGATTTTACCCCTGTTATTAAAAGAATTATCAGAAGAATTTATGGTTATCTAGCTGGACGGGGAATGCCAAAATAATGAAAAAGATTATAAAAACTACGTTTTTTCCGGCTCCTTTAAAAAAAAGCTCAAAAAAAAACAGGGTTTTAATAGGTGTAGGGTGTAATATAGGAAATTGTATAAGAAGGTTTAAAAAACTTTACTCTTTTTTTAATGCACATCCTAGAATAGATATTATTCAAACATCTATTATTTATAAAAATCCGCCTTTTGGATATTTAGACCAGCCATGGTTTTATAATACTATTATGATAGTAGCTACCGATTTTTCTCCTTATGAACTTTTAAATTTTCTTTTATATACGGAAAAGAAATTCGGAAGAAAAAGAAGTTTTAAAAATGCGCCAAGAACGTTAGATTTGGATATAATTATGTATAATAATTTAAAAATAAAAAGCGAAAAATTAAATATACCACATCCGTTTTTTAAAAATAGAGATTCAGTATTAGTCCCACTTGCTTTAAAGGATTGATTTGAAATTAAAAACCTATACTGCGCCTACTTATACGGAAGCGTTGAATAAAATTAAGGCGGAACTTGGAGATGACGTTGTTATTGTCTCCAGTAAAGAGATTAAGAAAAAAACTTTAACTTCTCCGGGTCTTTATGAAGTAGTTGTAGCGGTGGAAGAAGCTCCTGTAAAAAAGAAAACTTCTAAAAAAGATGATTTTGATGTGGATGAAGTAATGCTGAGGCTTTCTACGGCTGCTAAAGAAATAGATACGACCATAGGCAATAGAGAGAAAAAAAGCTCTTTTAATTCTTATAAAGAGAGCGAATATAAAAAACCTAATCCTTTAAAACCTCAAAACGATGAAATAGAAGAGCTTAAAAAAGAGTTTAACAAACTTGCCGATACGCTTAAATTTTTGCAGGCCGCGATATGGGAAATGGCTCACAAGGATGAGCTTGAGCTGCCTCCGGAGTTTAGTGAAATTTACGCACTTTCCCGTGCAAGCGGTATGAATCCTAAACATTTAGACGAGATTATGAAACTAACGATTAAATATATGCCTCTTAAAATGAGAAAAAACAGGGATGCGATAAAAAGATATTTTCATACTCTTTTAAAAAAAATGATTCCTATAAGAATGGAAAGAGAGATAAAACCTCCTCACAAAAAAATTATGATGTTCGTAGGACCTACGGGAGTTGGTAAAACTACAACGATAGCAAAACTTGCTGCAAGATACGCTTATAAGCTTCCTCACAGGCATAAAGTCGGTATTATAACGCTTGATACTTATAGAATAGGAGCCGTAGAGCAGCTTATGACTTACGCCAAAATGATGAAATTACCTATTGAAACGGTTGTTGACCCAAGTGATTTTGAAGAAGCGTTAAATGTTTTAAGACACAATGATTATATTTTAATAGACACCGTTGGAAGTTCTCAGCATGATAAAGAAAAAATAGAAAAGCTAAATTCTTTCTTAAAAGTGGATTCTTTTGCGGAAATAAACGTAAATCTTGTTCTTTCTGCCGTTACAAAATATGAAGATTTAACCGATATATACGAAAATTTTTCTATCTTACCGATAGATACGTTTGTTTTTACAAAACTTGATGAAACCAGAACATATGGAAATATTTTTTCCCTACTTCTTGATACTAAAAAACCGATAAGTTACTTATCTATTGGTCAAGAAGTGCCTGATGATTTAATCGTCGCTGATGCTGATTATATTATTAAAGGTATTTTATCTAAGGAGCTTAATTGAAAACGACTCAGGCCGATAAACTGAAAACCCTTATTAAAGAGGAACAAAAAGAAAAAAGAAGATTAAAAACAAGGGTAATAGCTATTACAAGCGGAAAAGGAGGAGTCGGTAAAACGACTATTACGGCAAATTTGGGATACGCGCTTCATGCTCTTGGATTTAAAGTCGCTTTGTTTGATGCTGATATAGGGCTTGCCAATCTTGATGTGATGCTGAGGGTTAATCCTAAAAAAAATATTCTTCATGTATTAAAAAATGAAGCGACATTGGAAGAAATAGTTGTTGAGATTGAAAAAGATTTTATATTAATTCCGGGTGAGAGCGGGGAAGAAATAATTGATTTTGCTGATGAGATATCTCTTAATAATTTTATATCACAACTTGATTTTCTCGAAGATTATGATTTCTTTTTAATAGACACGAGTGCCGGAATAGATAAAAGAGTTCAGGTATTTTTGGATGCGGCTGATGACGTGATAGTGGTAACCGTACCGGAACCTGCCGCTATTACCGATGCATATGCTATGGTAAAGGTTATAAGCGAAAAAAGAGATATAGCTTATATGATATTAAATGAGGTTCATTCGGAAAAAGAGGCAAATAATATTTTCAGTAAAATATTGACGGTTGCCAAACAGAATATAAAAAGCAATTTCAGACTTCTTATGCTAGGATTCGTAAAAAATGAAAAAGCCGTTTATCTCTCTTCGACAAAAAGGGTTCTTTTTACCAAAGAATATCCTACTTTAAGTGCAAGCGAGCAAATTTTTGCTATTGCTAAAAAACTGGCCAAAATTTCGGAACGAAAAGTGCTTGATAAAGAAAACGGATTAACAAGGTTCTTTAAGAAAATTTTTTCCGGTTTTTAAGGGAGATAAATGAGAGGAGAAAATTTTATCTATTTTTCTACGGTCAGCGGATTTTTTATAGGTATTATTTTTGCTATAATAAAAGACCTTGATGTTGAATCTTTTTTATTTGCCGTAATTGTTACTACGATGATTTTTTATCTTGTAGCTTTAGCGAGTGTAGCTTTTTATGTAAAATACGTTGATATTAAAAAAATAGTTTTTCTTGATAAAAAAGAGATAGACTCCGTACTTGACGCTCAGATAAAAGATTTGGAAAAAGCGGAAGATTTTATTTACGAAAGTTACGAATTTATTAAAAAAGTAGAACAAGAAGAGATAGAATATTTTAGAAAGAATAAACAATGACCAGTAATCCTTATATGGAGAATCTAAAATCTTATCGTGATTCATTGGCAATTGATTATATGCCGGCTGTAAAGGCTATGGCTGCAAAACTTAAAGAGAGGCTTCCAAGCAGCGTTGATTTTAACGATTTAGTCTCGATAGGATATGAGGAACTTGTAAAACTCTCTCACAGATATGACCCGCGCAAAAACGATAATTTTTGGGGGTATGCTCAAAAAAGAATTTACGGGGCTATGCTTGATTTTTTAAGAAGTCTTGATACTGTTAGCAGGGGTGATAGAAGGCTTATAAAGCAGGTGGATAAAATTGTTGATGAATACCTTTCAAAATATAATGTTGAACCTACTGATGAAGAAATAGCCGAATTATTGGAAATAGACGTTGAAAAGGTAAAAAAGGCAAGAACGGCCGGGGATATTTATTCCGTTATGCCAATAGAAGACCAGCTTAAATATTTTGAGAATATTTCTAAAAAAGTTGAAGAAGAAGAACTTATAGATATAATTAAGGGTATTTTAAAAAAACTTAATGAAAAAGAACAGCTGATTATTCAGCTTTATTATTTTGAGGAACTATCTTTAAAAGAGATAGCGGAAATCTTAGGAGTTACGGAAAGCAGGGTTTCTCAAATACATAAAAAGGTAATTCAAAAAATAAGGAAAGAGCTAAATGGCTGATATTCTCTCCCAAGAAGAAATAGACGCACTGCTTGAAGTTGTTGAAGAAGAGGACATAGCTCCCGACGAGCTTGAAAAAGTCCCTGATATACTTGACCAGCGGCAGGTAACGCTTTATGACTTTAAAAGACCAAACAGGGTTTCAAAAGAGCAGTTAAGAAGTATACGTGCAATTCACGATAAAATGGCCAGAAATCTAGCTAGCGATATTTCTTCTCTTATGAGAAGTATTGTTGAAATTCAACTTCATTCCGTAGACCAGATGACATACGGTGAATTTTTAATGAGTTTGCCAAGTCCTACTTCGTTTAACGTTTTTTCCCTAAAACCCCTTGATGGAAAGGGTGTTATAGAAATAAATCCGAGTATAGTTTTTCCTATGATAGACAGACTTTTAGGGGGTCCTGGACTTCCTTTTGATACTAACAGGGAATTTACGGATATAGAGCTTAATTTGCTTGACCAGATTTTAAGGGTTATTACCCAGAATATGAAAGAGGTATGGTCTCCTATTATGGAACTTTATCCGGTTGTTGAAGCTAAAGAGTCTTCTCCAAACGTCGTTCAAATTGTTGCTCAAAACGAAATTGTAATTATGATTGTTATGGAGATTATTATAGGTCAGACAAGCGGTATGATGAATATATGTTATCCGGTAATTACTATAGAGTCTTTATTGCCAAAACTAGCAAGCCGTGATTTAATGCTTAGTGAAACTAGCAGCAGAAAAAGTAGAAATAAAGAGTTAAGAGCCCTTCTTAGAGGGGCGAGAGTCGATATAGAAGCTGTTTTGGGATATGCTGATTTGGATATGAAAGAGATTTTGGATTTACAAGAGGGTGATATAATAAAACTTAACCGTCCGGCAGATGATACGGTTGTTGTAAAGGTTGACGGAAGAGAAAAATTTATAGCAGAATTTGGAGTTAGAAGATACAGAAGAGCAATTAAGATAAAAGAAATTCTAAAAACCGAACATGATGAAGTTAAAGAGATTTTAGAAAAACTCGAACAGAAAAGAAAAGAAAAACTTGAACAGATAACAGGAGAGGGAAGTGAATCTCATGAATGAATTTGTTGATATCTTATTAAACGAAATAAAAACAACAATAGAGAGTTTAATCGGTATAGCACCGGATATTAGTCTCCTAAATTTTTCAAAAGACACCGGTCCTACTACGCCTCCATATGTTAAAGTAACCGCAAAAGCCTCTCCTAAAGGAGAGATAGTTTTTGTAATTCCCCCGGAATTCGCAACTGCCGTTGTGGATTTGATGCTTGGAGGAGAAGGGGAAGCTAAAAGCGAAGTAAACGAAGACGACCTTGATGCCATAAAAGAGCTTGTATCCAATATTTTAGGAGCTCTCGCTACGACCCTTGAAGCTCAAAGCGATTTTGAAAATATAAAGTTTGAAATAACAGATGTCAGTTTTATTCAGACAAGTGAAGATTTTTCTTCTTATGCTACGGTTATAAATATAGAGTGTAAAGTTAAAGATGTTTTTAAAGTTTGTCAGATATTTTTGGATGAGCCTCTTTTTAGACTTATAGCGAAAGAAGAAAAACATGAAGAAGCAGGTACTGCCGCTTCAAAACCTGCTTTAAGTGATGAGGCTAAACATCTTGAAATGCTTATGGATGTTAAACTTCAAGTAAGGGTTAGAATAGGAAGTAAAACTATGCTTTTAAAAGATGTGATTTCTATGGATATAGGAAGTATAGTAGAACTTAATCAGTTGGCAAATGAACCTTTGGATATTTTAATAGAAGATAAAAAAATAGGAGAGGGTGAGGTTGTAATAGTCGACGGGAACTTCGGTATTCAAATTACTTCGATAGGAAGTAAAGCCGATAGACTTAAATCTATGAAAGGTTGACAATTACTAAGCTATTTGATAAATTGGCATTCAAAAAGGCTTGCCGTGTTTAAATTTAGTGAAATTAGCGATATGTGCATAAAGTGCGGTAAATGTATTCCAGGTTGTACCATTCATAGGATAAATCCCGATGAAGCTACATCTCCAAGGGGTTTTTTAGATATCTTAAAAGCCGTTGAGGAAGGAGAGATAGAAGTAGATAAGACCTTTAAGGATACGGTTGAATCTTGTTTTTTGTGTAATCAGTGTGTTGAGGTATGCCCAAATTCTCTTCCTACCGATTTTATGATAGAAAACGCCAGGAAAAAGGTTGCCGATAAATATGGAATTGCATGGTTTAAAAGGGCTTTTTTCTTTTTGTTAAGACACAGATGGGCGTATGATTTAGTTAGTAAACTAGGGTTTTATTTTCAGACATGCGGATTTAAAATTGAAGAGGAAAAAAAATCTATTAGAAGTCGTTTTAATCTTCCTATGCTTCATAAAGGAAGACTTCTTCCGGCTTTTAGAAAAAAAACATTTCTTAAAAAATATCCTGAAAAAATAAAAACCGAAAATTCTCAAAAAAAAGTCGCTATTTTTATAGGATGTCTTGCCAATTACAATTATACAGAAGTCGGAGA
>JBDONV010000167.1:0-5130 GCA_039831165.1 Nautiliaceae bacterium
CTCCCCTCTTGGGGCTTCGCTTCTTGTTACCGCCTCACCCGCCGGAATATGAGGTCTTTTCTGAGTTACCACAGGACCTTCCGGCAGGTTATTGAGGGCAATTCTAAGAAGCCTTATAGAGTCTTTAACCTCTCTCCATCTCACTTTCATTCTTGAATAAACATCACCGCCCTCCTCTATAATAAATTTAGGTTTAAGTTCGTCATAAGCCGCATAAGGCGCTTTTAAACGAACATCATTATTAACACCGCTGCCTCTGGCGGTAGGTCCTGTTACTCCAAGGCGCAAAGCATCTTCTTTTGGTAAAACACCAACCCCGACAGTTCTGGCTTTTACAAGTCTGTTATTAAAATAGATATCTGTAAGCTCATCCACTTCTTTTTCCAGTTTTTTAAGACTTTTCAGCATATATTCAATTTGACCTTTATCAAGGTCATATTTAACACCGCTTAAGGTATTGGCGCTCATATCCATTCTGTTACCCCAGATACTTTCTTTAATATCCTGCATAATCTCTCTTGCTTCCATGGTCTGAGTCATAAGAGAATGAAATCCTATTAAATGGGCAAGCATTGAAAGGTTAAACATATGAGAGGCTATTCTTTTGACCTCATCCGCAACAACCCTTAAATATTCAGCCCTTTTGCTAACTTCAATACCGGCTATTTTCTCAACCGCCATAACATATGTAAAAGGATGATTGTTTGAACAAAGGGCACAAACCCTCTCGGTTAAAATAAGGTTTTGAAAAAAGTTTTTCTGCATCGCGAGATATTCAATTCCCCTATGAACAAAACCGTTTATCATATCAACTTCATCTACCGTTTCTCCATTTAAAGTAATTTTAAAATATATAGGTTCTTCAAGTCCTATATGAAACGGACCTATTGGAATTTTAGTTTTCATCTCTTTCCTTTTCACTTTCAATTTTTTCCCACATACAGCAAGTCGCAGCCCCGTTCATCGCCTGAGACAAAGGCATATACTCTTTTAAAATTCCTTCAGCAATACTTTCATCAAGAAAAAGCCTTGCAGGGTTTGGATGGCCTATAAGCTCAATTCCATACATCTCTTTAAATTCCCTCTCAGCCCAGTTAGCGGAATTTAAAATAGGAGTTATTGAATAAACTTTATTATCAAAAAGCTCGAGTTCAACATTTAAAACCATTCCATCTATATCAAAATGATAAACAAGCACGCTGTGGTCGTCTTTTTTATAAGCACTGATAATTATACATCTGCCCCCGAAATCTTTTACAAGCTGCGCTATGTGTAAAATATCTTTTGGGTTATAGAGTTTTAGCCAAAGCTGAATATTTCCTTTTTTATCCACTTCTTCTCTTAAATCAAAATCTTCAAGCCTCTCTTTAATTTCGGCTTTAACTTTTCTTTTTAACGTTTCTTTCATCTCTTTCATTTATAAATCCTTTTAAAAGCTTCTTTTTTTCTGCAATCCGGACATAACTTAGTAAGATTTTTTATCGTTTCATTTATATGAGAATAAGCTCTTTTTAAAAGTTCTTCGCTTGGAGGTACAAACATTTTTTGACATTTTTCACATTTAACTTGAGCAATTACCGCAACATTTATAAATTTATATTTTTCTTCTTCAGTATTTGCCGTATGAAAATCATTTGTAAGTTTTATCGCCCCCGTAGGGCAGAAAAATTCGCAGTTACCGCAAAAACAACATGTGTTGTACCAAGTCGTATGAATATAAGCATTCCCGTTTTTAGTAATATGAATAGCTGCTGAGGGACAAACCTCTTCACATGTCCCGCACGCGGTGCAGGCTTTTGGGTCAACTTTTAATTTTCCTCTTAATTTATCCGGTATAAATGTAGGTCCGAAAGGATAAGGGTCCGTTACGGGACCTTTTAAAAGATTTCTTATGGCAATTTTTAAAAATCCACTCATTTTATATCCCTTATTTTTTGTTTCCAAATCTCAAGCGCTTTTGCAACCCCATCAATAATTGCCTGAGGTCTAGGAGGGCATCCAGGAACGTTCACATCGACTTTAATATATTTATCAAGCGGTCCTTCAATAGAGTAAGAATCCCTAAAAATTCCGCAGCTCGTAGGACAGGTACCTACAGCCACAACCACAAAAGGATTAGGAAGCTCATCCAAAACTTCAAGCAAATAAGGTTTGCTTCTAGCAGTAATAGGGCCGGTTACCAGCAGAATGTCGGCATGTTTCGGACTTCCTGTGTATCTGCATCCAAGTCTTTCAACATCATATCTTGGAATCATAGCCGTCGTAGCTAATTCCACATCGCAACCATTACAGCTTCCTGTATTTATTCTGAATAAAAACGGACTTCTTGTAATAATACTCATATCAATCCTTTAACAGAAAGAATTACCAAAATAAGCGAAACAAACGCCAAAACCACAGGAACTTTTATTAAGAATTTAAATTCCTGATCAGCCCTGAAAGAAGCTAAAGAAGCATGGGCTAAAGCAATAAACCCTACTAAAAACAGGGTCTTTATCAAAAACCAAAAAAGATTTATCATAACATCATCTCCTATAACACTCGGAAAAAAGAAAATCTGAAATATAATACTTAAAACCACTATTTTCAAAGCATCGGTAATTTCAAACATACCAAGAGGAGCCCCACTGTATTCGATTAGATAACCTTCCATAATATCAGCATGATTGTGATGGGCCACTTCAAAAGGAGGCACTTCAAGAGTCGCTAACACAAAAATCAAAAACGCAATAAAAGCAGGCCACAGTTTCCAATCAAATAAAAAACATCCATTTTGTAACTGATAATCCATAATCTTTTTCAAAGAAAACTCACCGCTTCCGCCTCCTACATAAACAGCAAGGGTTAAAGCCACGATAATAAATACAAATTCATACACAAGCATAAGTTTAAGTTCCCTACTAACGCTTATAGCAGCATAAGGCGAACTTGAAGCACCTCCCCCTAAAATATGCGAAATTGCGGGAAGTGCCATAAAATAAATTAAAATTATTAAATCATAATCTCCCTTTACTCCCTCATATACTCCCGGAATAGGAAGAAAATATACCAAAACAAGCATCCCAGAAAAACCAAAAAGCGGAGCAAATTTAAATATAAAATCTTTTGCATCTTTTGGAATAAGGGTTTCTTTATTGAAAAGCTTTATAACATCAATAATATTCTGATAAAAAACAGGTCCAACTCTTCCCTGAAATCTTGCAACCAAAATTCTCTCTATACTTATCAAAACCAATCCTAATACAACGGCAAAAACTCCTCCTGGAAAGACAAAAAATTTAATAATTTCAGCGCTCAATGTATCCTCCTTTTAACCCGAACACTCTTTTTACAAACTTTATAATTCCTAAAATAAGTTTAATCAACGGTTCATAGTAATTTTTGGAATGAAGATGAATTTCACTCTCACTCAAATCTCTAACACCTGAGAGGAAAATATGCGTGATTCTCTCTTTTTTTCCAAAATAATAAATGAGCAAAAAACCTATAATAATTGCTATAATTAAATAAACTGCCAAATCAGCCATATTTAAAACATCTCCTCCAACTTTTAAAGAAGCCAAGGTATAAGAAATCGGAGTTAAGTTAAAACTCTCAAGTACAAGATTAATAGGCTTTAACATAATAGAAGGAAAAATTCCAAGCAGAACATTTAAAACTGCTAAAATTCCCATAGGAATTGCCATATATAAATCCACTCTTTCCACATTCATAAATCTTTTTTCTATTTTTCCAAAATAAGCAGAATGTAAAAATTTAACAAACACCAATAAAATCATAATACTTCCCACTAAAGCCATAATTGCCAAAAATACATATCCTTTTTGTAAAAGAGCATGATAAATCATCCATTTTGAAACAAATCCGCTATAAAGAGGCACACCGGCAGTTGAAAATACAGCAATTAAAAACACTAAAAATGTAATAGGCATTTTTCTGGCAAGCCCGCCTATTTCATCAAGATTATCAATACCCGTTTTATAAAAAATAGCCCCAGCACTCAAAAATAGCAAGTCTTTAAAAAACATATGGTTAATTAAATGTAAAAGCCCGCCGGCAAGTCCTTCGCTTGTAAGCAAAGAAACACCCGCAACAATATATCCTATTTCCGCCACTGTTAAAAAGATTAAAAGTCTTTTCATTGAATTTGTAAGAAGCCCAAAAGCCGCCCCCATTAAAATGGTAACAACTCCTATAACTGCCGCAAAATGAGCAAGAGGCGTTATTGTCATAACTCTTATGGCAATTCCTGTTGCAATTATCAGATAAAACACTTTTACAAGCATAAAAGGACCGGTTTTTAACATTACCGATGAAATATAACCGCTAATAGGAGTTGGTGCCGGTTTTGGGTGCATTTGATAATCAATTCTTACAGGAAGCTGAGCTGCTTTTGCCAAGAAGCCAACAGTTAACAAAACAAGAGCAAAAATAACTATATTACTTAAAGGAAGGGTTTTGAAAATATCAAAATTTATTCCGTAATTTAAAATAATTCCAAGACCTATCATAATAATACCGGCACCGGCAAAATTATAGATAAGGTATTTGCTAGCCTCCCTGATGGAATAAGAATCCTCTTCATGCACAAGGGCTATATATAAAGCCCATCCTCCCATAATTTCCCAATAAAAAAACATACTGTAAATATCAGAACTCAAAACAACACCTAAAATTCCCACAATCATTACCATAAAGTTTGAAAAAAATCTGTAAGGCTTATGGGAATGATCCATATATCTTACTGCATATATAAAATTTAAAATTGCCATAAAAAGAGTAAGTCCTGCAAAAAACACACCAAAACTGAATTTATGAGTCAATATCTCTAAAAGCGCAAGAAATGAACATGTAGCAGCTAAAATTCCGGCATTTTTTGAATCTTTTCCAAAGAAAAACACAACCAAAGCACCAATACTCATTATTGTTACGCTAAGAGGAATATGAAGTATAAAAGATGTCAAATCTACATTTTTATTAAATGATGTAAAAACAGCATTGTTTATAAAATTAATAACAATATCAGGGAAAACACCAAGCAAGAAAGAAATAAAAGCAAGCACATAAGTTACCGACACTTTTAAACCGTTAACTTCTTTAAATTCTCTCTCAGGGTTAAAAAGGAAAATA
>JBDONV010000160.1:0-5069 GCA_039831165.1 Nautiliaceae bacterium
TTCTATATTTTCGATAACCTCATTCGTTCTGTCAGATTCGGTAAACTGTAACGATTTGCTTGGAATATTGTCTATTCCATAAATTCTCAAAATTTCTTCAGCTATATCCTGAATGTTTTCTATATCGCTTCTAAATTCCGGTACTTTTACCCTGATATTTTCATCACTTATACTTTCAATAGCAAATCCCAGCTTTTTTAATATCTCAACTATTATTTTCTCATCTATCTCAAAACCTATAATCTCGTTTATTTCGTTGGAATTTACGTTAATTATTTTATCTTTAAAATCAATTCTTAAATCAATATCTCCACTAAATACCGGAAGTTTTATTTCATTAAGAAAATATTCTATTCCGAATTTTAAATCAGGTTCGCTTCCTCTGCTAGCTCTAAAGAAATATTCATCCGTTTTTAAATTTTTTAAAAACACTATTTCACTAACATATTTAGAGTCTATATAATTTGCATTGATAATATATTTTCCGGTATGTTCTATATTTATTTCATTTCTTATACCTACATAATACTTTCCGTAACATTTAAAAATATCCACACCGTCTTCACATTCAAGTTCGCATTCACCCACATTCGCTCCAACAAGCAACACACCTGTAGCGTGCATAGAGTATTTAATATATTTATCAAAATCATTTTTGGCTTCAATTTCAACAAGGGCAAGTCTATAATCTATTTTTAAATTACTTTTTATTTCACCTTCAAAGGCTCTTATCAAATGAGAAGAATGTTTAGCTTCATTTTTTATAACACTAACAATCCTTCCTATACCTTCTTGAAGTTCTTCAATTTTGACTTCAAATTTTTTAAGCTCTTTATCCAGTCCTGCGCTAAGTTCTCTTGCAATTCCATAAACGCTAAAACAATCTCCTCTGTTTGCCGTAATACCTAGTTCAATTATCTCATCATTTAAATACTTCCCAACATATTCACCGATTCTTAGCTCCCCTAATGAATTATCAAGAACCAATATTCCGTCATTTAAATCGGGAAGTCCTATTTCTTTTGCAGAACATATCATCCCAACAGACTCAACACCTCTAAGTTTTGCTTTTTTTATTTTAAAATCTCCTGGAAGCACAGCCCCCATTTTTGCCACAGGCACCAGTTGACCCGCAGCTACGTTTTTAGCTCCGCAAACGATTTGAAGTTCTTCATCACCCACATTAACGCGACACACGTTTAATTTATCTGCATTTGGATGTTTGTGACACTCTACAACTTCTCCTACAACTACATTTTGGGGAATTTCTATTTTTTTATAACCTTCTACTTCCTGACCGATTCTATTTAACGTATCAATTATTTCTTGAGTTGAAATTCCATCTAAGTCGATAAATTCTTCAAGCCATTTTCTAGTTACTATCATTTGAACTGCTCCATCAGTCTAATATCTCCTTCATACATACTTCTAAGGTCGTTTATTTTATTTAAAAGCATAGCGAATCTCTCAACCCCAAGACCAAATGCGTATCCGCTTACATTTTCATATCCGACCGCTTTAAATACATTAGGGTCTACAACTCCGCATCCCAGAACTTCAAGCCATCCCGTATGAGAACAAACCCTACACCCTTCCCCTTTACAGAAAATACAGCTTATATCAACCTCGGCACTAGGTTCCGTAAACGGGAAAAAACTAGGTCTAAACCTAACCTTTACATCTCCGAACATGTGAATTAAAAACGTTTCAAGAATAAATTTTAAATTGGCAAAACTTACTTTTCCTTTTTTATCGACAACCAAACCTTCAACCTGATGAAACATAGGAGTATGGGTTAAGTCGTAGTCCCTTCTAAAAACTGCTCCTGGACTTATCATTCTAATAGGAGGCTTTTGTTTCATCATAGTTCTGATTTGAACAGGAGAAGTGTGGGTTCTAAGCAGCGAGCCGTCTTTGAAATAAAAAGTATCTTGCATATCCCTGGCCGGATGGTATTTTGGAAGATTTAAAGCTTCAAAATTATGAAAATCATCTTCTACCAAAGGACCGGTTTCAACACTGAAATTTAATTTCGTAAAAAAATCCACAATTTTATTCATAGTATCGGTAATAGGATGTATGGCACCTGTGGGTTTAGGATTAAAAAGAGTGACATCTATTCTTTCACTTTTAAGTTTTTCTTCAAGAAGTTTTTCTTCAAGCTCTTTTCTTTTTTGAGCTATAAGTTCCAAAGCTTTTTCTTTCAATTCATTAAGTTCTTTTGCTACTTTTTTTCTCTCTTCTCCACTTAAATTTTTAAGTTCTTTAAATTTTTGGGTTATAATACCTTTTTTTCCTAACAGCTTAACCCTAACGGTTTCAAGCTCTTCTAAACTAAGAGCGTTTTTAATATCGCTTAAATCCACCAAAACTCCTTAAAATTTTTGGATATAATACCAAAAAAAAAGGAGGGTTTCAATGGATTGCATTTTTTGTAAAATAGTAAAAGGAGAGATTCCAAGCAAAAAAGTTTTGGAAAACGAAAAGTTTTTAGCATTTCACGATATAAATCCCATAGCACCTATTCACGTGCTTATCATTCCAAAAGAGCATTATGAAAAATTCGACTCAACTCCAAGCGAGCTTTTTAGCGAAATGGCTGATTTTATAAAAGATGTGGCAAAAGAACTAAATATCACTGATTACAGACTTATCACAAACAATGGAAGCAAAGCTGGACAAGAAGTGTTTCATTTACATATACACATGGTTGCAAATCCTGAGGGCAAGTTAAAATGGCCTAAACTTGCTTAAGGCGGCTTAATGAGATATATTGGAGCACATGTAAGCGCAGCAGGAGGCGTAGAAAACGCTGTTAAAAATGCTGTTGAAATCGGGGCAAACGGATTTGCCCTGTTTACCAAAAATCAAAGACAATGGAGTGCTAAACCGCTTAGCGAAAAAAGTATAAATAAATTTAAAGAGTGGATGGAAGAATACGGATTTTGTAAAGAAGCGATACTTCCTCATGACAGTTATTTAATTAATTTAGGTCACCCTGAAATTGAAAAAAGGGAAAAATCACTAAACGCTTTTATAGACGAAGCTAGAAGAGTAGAACAGTTAGGACTTCTTTATTTAAATTTTCACCCGGGTAGTCATCTTAAAAAAATGAGTGAAGAAGAATGTTTGGATTTAATAAGCGAAAACGTTAATTTTGCCATAAAAGAGACTGAATCGTGTATATTTGTACTTGAAACAACTGCAGGACAAGGAAGTAATCTTGGATATAAATTCGAACATCTGGCATATATTATTGATAAAATAGAAGATAAAGAAAGAATTGGGGTATGTATTGATACGGCCCATATTTTCGCTGCAGGATATGATATCAGGACCAAAGAAGCTTATGAAAAAACCATGAAAGAATTTGATGAAATAATAGGATTTAAATATCTAAAAGGTATGCATATAAACGATTCAAAAGCGAAATTCGCAAGCCGCGTTGATAGGCATCATTCTTTAGGAAAAGGTGAAATAGGAATAAATGCTTTTAAATTCATTATGCAGGATAAAAGAATCGATAATATTCCTTTAGTACTTGAAACAATAAACCCGGATATTTGGGCCGAGGAAATTAAACTGCTTAGAAGCTTCGAAAATTAAAGGTTTTTTATGTATAAATATCTTCATATTTACGAATCCCCCAAACTATCAGGAAGCGTAACAATAAGCGGAGCAAAAAATGCAGCTCTCCCACTGATAGCATCAACAATTCTTTCCAAAAATAACGTAAAAATTTCCAACGTACCTAATGTAGCGGATGTAAAGACACTTTTAAAACTGCTTTCCAACCTTGGCGCTGAATATAAATTTGATAATAACAATTTAACCATAAATACATCTACTATCAATAACACCACCGCCGTTTATGAAATTGTAAAAACCATGAGAGCTTCCATTCTTGTTTTAGGACCTCTATTAGCCAGATTTGGAGAGTGCAAGGTATCGTTGCCGGGAGGCTGCGCAATAGGTGCTAGACCTGTGGATTTACATTTAAAGGCCTTGGAAACTATGGGAGCTGATATAAAAATTCAAGGTGGATACATTCACGCAAAAGGTAAACTAAAGGGTACCGATATTGTTTTTGATAAAATAACTGTAACAGGTACTGAAAATATAGTAATGGCAGCTGCTTTGGCTGAGGGTGAAACTAAAATAATAAACGCCGCAAAAGAACCTGAAGTAGTTCAATTATGCGAAGTTTTAAAATCAGCCGGAGTTGAAATAGAAGGAATAGGCAGTGATGAACTTATTATAAAAGGAACTTCAAAAGAACTATTAAAATTTCCTCCGTTTTCTATAATTCCAGACAGAATAGAAGCAGGAACTTATTTATGCGCGGGAGCTATTACCAATTCCAAAATCACCATAAAAAACGCCGAGCCAGAACATATGGAATCAATTCTTTTAAAATTAAAAACCATGGGATTTTCTTTTGAGATAAAAGAAAACGAAATCACACTACTGCCTGCAAAAAAAATAATTCCAGTAAATATATCCACAACAGAATATCCAGGATTTCCAACCGATATGCAAGCTCAGTTTATGGCAATAGCCACTCAGGCTCAAGGTGTCAGCACTATTGAAGAGAGACTATTTGAAAATAGATTTATGCATGTACCTGAACTTAACAGACTAGGAGCCAATATAAAAATCCAGGGAAAAATAGCTACTGTTTACGGACCTACAAAACTTTATGGAGCCGATGTTATGGCCACAGACCTTAGAGCAAGCAGTGCTTTAGTATTAGCAGGCTTAATAGCGAAAAAAGAAACAAAAGTTCACAGAATTTACCATCTATTCAGAGGATATGAAAACTTACTTGATAAATTCAAAAGTCTCGGAGCTAAAATGGAATTAAAAGAAGAGCCTCTACCTTAATATTTCAAAATAAAGCTTAGCTACTTTTTCCCTCTCAAGTTTTTTACCCAAAAACAACTCCATTGCCAAAACACCCTGATATACAAGCATATCAAGGCCGCTTTTTATTTTTAGGTTAAATTCTTTTGCTTTTTTTAAAAAAGGGGTCTCTTTTCCATATATTACATCAACAGCATATTTTGCAT
>JBDONV010000163.1:0-5066 GCA_039831165.1 Nautiliaceae bacterium
TTAAATGCCGCTAAAGATGGTCTAAAACTTGAGGGGAATTTAATATTAATGGATAAAATGGGTGAACTTATAAATTTATATGCCGTTGCCGACAAGGTGATTTTGGGAGGCAGTTTTGTGGATAACGTAGGAGGTCATAACCCTGTTGAAGCCGCTTTTTTTAACGTGCCGATTATCAGCGGAAAATATATATTTAATCAAAAAGCTTTATATAAAGAAATTGAAAATATAATTATTACCGATATTGACGATATTTCGGATTCTCTTTTAAAAGCAAAACCTACCTATATTAAAAACAGAGCTGATATAGATTATATATTGAAAATTATTAAGGATGAGTGATGGTATATAAAATAGATAAAGAAAAAGTAATTTTAAAAATAAAAGCCCAGCCCAATTCTTCAAAAAATAAAATCGCCGGGCTTTATGGAGATGCCATTAAAATTAATATAAAAGCCCCTGCTGTAGAAGGTGCCGCTAATAAAGAATTGATAAAATTTTTGTCTAAAGAGTTTAAAATTCCAAAAAGCGATATAATAATAAAAGGTGAAACAAGTAAAAATAAACAGGTGATTTTGCCAAAAAGCGAGAAACTTTTGAATTTTTTAAAGGAAATTGATGACCAATCAGGAAATAGCTAAAATTTTTTCAAAAACAGCGGACCTTTTAGAAATCAAAGGAGAAAATCCCTTTAAGGTCAGAGCTTACAGAAACGCCGCAAGAATTATAGAAAATTCAAGTAAGGATTTTAATAAACTCGTAAAAGAAGGGTTTGATTTAACTAGACTTCCGGGAATCGGAAAAGATTTAAGCGAATATATTAAGGAGATAGTAACAACCGGAAAATTTCACAAGCTTGAAGAACTTCAAAAAGAGATACCTTCAGGTCTTGTAGAAATGCTAAGTATTGAAGGGTTGGGACCTAAAAGAGTTAGGCAAATTTATGACGCTTTTGGAGTTACTTCTTTAGAAGAACTTAAAAAATACGCTCAAAGCGGAGAACTTGATAAACTTCCAGGATTTGGACCTAAACTTATAGAAAAAATATTAAAAGGCGTAAAACAGCTTAAAAAAGCGGGGATAAGATTTTTATGGGCTGAAGTTGAGGAAATTGCCGAGGAACTTAGAAAATATCTTTTAAAGTTTGAGGGAGTCGAAATAGTTGAAATTGCGGGAAGTTACAGACGGAAAAAAGAGACTGTCGGTGATTTGGATATTTTGGTTGTCGCTAAAGATTATCCCAAAGTCAGTGAATATTTTATAAAATTTCCTAAGGTAAAGGAAGTTTATTCCGCAGGTCTTACACGTTCGACGGTTTTTTTGGAAAATTCTCTTCAGGTTGATTTAAGGGCCGTTTCCAAAGAGAGTTACGGAGCCGCTTTACATTATTTTACAGGAAGCAAAGCTCATAATATAGAAATCAGAAAAATAGCTATTGAAAAGGGATTAAAAGTAAACGAATACGGTGTTTATAGAGGGGATAAAAAAATAGCCGGAGCTACAGAAGAAGAAGTTTACAGTGCCGTTGGACTTGCTTATATCGAACCTGAACTTAGGGAAAACAGAGGCGAAATTGAAGCGGCAAAAGAAAAAAAACTTCCCGTATTGGTGCAGTTAAAAGATATAAAAGGAGATTTGAACCTGTATTTTACGGATAGAGAAGCAATTAGAGAAGCTATAAAGTTAGGGTATGAATATATAGGTATCAAAGATTTGACAAGCAGTTTCAGGTTTAGAAAGATTAAAGTATTGAAAATACAGGAAGTTGAAATTTTAGAAGACGGAAGTGTAGAGGCTATAGACAGTAGGGCGGATGTCGTAATAGGAGTTATAAAAAATTTTAATCAAAACGACCAGACTCAAAGAATTGTAAAATCTATGGATTTCATTAATATTCTGGCTCATCCTTCCAACAGGATTATCGGAAAAAGAGATGGAATAAAAGCGAATTGGAGCGAAATTTTTGCGGCTGCGAAAGAAAAAAAAGTTGCTCTTGAAGTCGACAGCAGACCGGACAGACTTGATTTAAACGACGTTTTAATTAAAGAAGCGGTTGAAAGCGGTGTAAAAATTATAGTCAATTCATGTGCCGAAAATCTTGAAAGTTTAAATAATGTAAAATACGGAATAAACCAGGCAAGAAGGGGATGGGCTCAAAAAGATGATATTGTTAATACTTATTCTTTAAAAAATTTATTAAATTTTTTTTCGAAGTCTTTTTGAAAAAGAAAAATTTCTTTTTGAATGATGTGGGCTAGTTTCGGAATATCTTTTGAGTCTATTTTATGAGAAAGAATATAAAAATTATTTAAAATATGGGAAATCGAACCTCTAAGAAGCGTATGTTCTCGCGGATAGTATCTATGCATGGTATCTACGGCGTCATCTATAAAATCTATAAGACCGGTTAATTCTTTATAGTTTTTTACTTTTTTGTTAAGGGTGTTTTTTACAGGTTTTAAAATTTGTGTTAAATTTAACGGTTTTATTTTAAGATGAGTGGTTGTAAAACATTGAAGAATGATTTTTTTATATTTTTCTTTTTCTATTTTGGGAAGTGTTTTGTCTTTTAACGGCGTTGAACCTTCTATATAAGCCCCGTCGCTTAAATTGTAAACTTTTAGATTTAAATTCTTTATCATTTTTTCTATATTGTATTTTGAAGTTAATAAAAGAGAATCGGTATATATGTCGTCACTGAAGTTTCCTTTTATTTTTATACCATCTTTTGCAATGTCATCCGTTTTGTCGTAAAAGCTGTTTTTGGAGTGTTTTTTATCTCCGATTCTAAACCCTAGGTCCATACCGCATAAATAAATCTCTTTTGTGAAGTTTGCCGCAAATGCAAATCCCGCGTTTCCCACAATGGGAGAAGAACCGGTTAAAATATGATGTTCAGACAGACTAAAAGCTTCTCTTGTATACATTAAAGGATGTTTGGCCATTTTAAACACTTCCGGATTTACTACGTTTGCTCCTACAAAATATCCGTTGTAGTTTGGAAGAATATCTTTTAAAACATCTTTTAATATGTCTATTCTTTCCTGTTCGATATGAAAATCACTCTCAATTCCTGCTTTTAAAAGAGGTTTTATAGCGGTTCCTACAGATATTATTATCATAGATTCCCTGTTTTTTTTAATAAAATCTATATTTTGTTCAAGACTTTTTCCGTTTGCCACTATGCAAAAAGGGATATTTAAATTTTCTTTTTTACTAAGCAGGGGATATTTATTTAAGTTTTCTAGATGATTTTTAACTCCTTTTATTTCGTCTTCGTATGTTCCCCATCCTCTGAGTTTTGCGTTTCTTATCTCTTCGAATTTATTTTTGGCGTCTTTTATCAGAGGATGGTCGTATGTGGTTAAAGTTAGGTTCATAAAACTTGAAGTGATTTTTCTTTCGTAGTAAAACTTTTCTATAGCGAAATAATCAAGTGTGCCGTTTACCCATAGAAAAAATCTGTCTTGCAGTTTTTTATATATTTTAGGATAATCTACAAAATATAAACTTATGGCAAAAAACTCCGGATTTGGTTCATAAACAAAAAGAGATTGAAACTCAAAATTATCTACGAGGATGTCTAAATGTTTTCCCGCTAAAAGTCCGAAAATTGCGGTAGTGGGAAGAAAATCTTTATCAAAATAAAAACCGTTGTGAGTGTATTCTTTTAATGTTTTTGCTTTTTTTATAAGTTTATTTACTATTTTGCCCGTTATAAAAAACTTTCTTTCCCACTTTATTGGATGTAGATAAAAAAATCTTTTTTCCCATAAATCATTATGAGTCGGATAAAAAGCGAATTTTTTAGAATCTTCTTCAATAGAAGAGGGGTAAAGTTTATTACCATTTTTGTCTATGAGATTATTTTCTTTTATGAGAAAATTTCTTGTTTTTATATTTTTTATAAGTTCATAATAATGAGGGAGGTTTTGATAAAAAAATTTAATGTTTTTTTCGAAAAGTTCGTTCATTGAAAAGCTCCGCTAAAAATCAAAAGATTTTTAGCGAATTATATCAATTATTGTTTTAGTTGTAGAAGGGTGTTTAACATCTGGTCTGATGTGGTTATCGTTTTAGAGTTTGCCTGGAAACCTCTTTGAATAACTATAAGCTGAGTTAAGCTTCTGCTTAAATCTACGTTACTCATTTCAAGAGAACTTGGTTGAATGCTTCCTCTTCCTCCCGTTCCTGCGGTTCCTATAATAGGGTCTCCCGAGTTTGGAGAAGCGCTAAATAACGTTCCTCCTTCGCTCATAAGCCCTTCGTTATTTACAAATTTTGCTAAAGCGACCTGAGCTAAGGAGTAGCTTCTTCCGTTTGTAAATACTCCTATAATTGTTCCAGTCTGGTCAACAACCAATTGTTCGAGGTCACCTCCGGGATATCCGTCCTGGGTTTGTCCTGAGGTTGAACTTGGTGCATCAAAAGAAGTAATTCCGTCAAACGCTCCTAATGTTCCAAAATCAAGTTGAATTTGCTGACCGTTATCGGCTCCGTTATTTGGATTAAATATAAGATTTGTAGGATTAAGAGCTTTTATACTTCCATCAGGATTAAATTGAATATCTCCATATGTCGGGTCATCTAACGTTGCCGGAGGTGGAACTTCGGCATACCATTTCCATACCGTTGGATCTGTTGGAGACGTTGAGGTGTGGTTTTTTCTAAAATGAATGGTTAGGGTGTGTTTAGAACCTAAAGAATCAAATACGTCAAGACTTGTGACATGAACGGCGGCATTTATTTCCTGAGAAGCTGCTACTCCTCCGGCTGCTACAGTACCGCTAATAGGAGAGAAAGCTTCTGTAAATAACTGATTGTCTTGACCATTTTTAGGGTATCCTGCTACTTTAATATTAAAAGATGAATCTGAAGTGTTTTTTATTGTGATTTTACCGTCGTCGTTTATGGATACTATTCCTTTTGTATTATTTATCGCTCTTTCGTTATTTAAAGGGTCGTTGCTATCATTAACGGCCATTTGCCATAAATATACCAGGTCTTCTATGTCATGGAAATAATAAGTATCGGCTTTTTTAAATACACCTGTTTCGGTACCTGTA
>JBDONV010000040.1:0-4992 GCA_039831165.1 Nautiliaceae bacterium
CATTTTATCTAAAAATTCATACATTTTTTTTGTATTTTTTTCAGCTTTTTCAAAATCTCCTAAAGAATCTTTCATAGAAGAACTCATAGCATTTTTTATATTTTTATTAAATTCGGTATTAGTACTTTTTATATCTCCATAGCTTTTGGTATTTGAAAAAGTATCTTTACCACTACCCTCATACCAATTCTCAAAACTGTGAACTCCCATGTCTTCTTGGTATACGCTTTTGCCTATAATTTTTTCTTTATAATTTTTAATTTTGAATAAAAGATTATTTATTTTTTGCTGCAGAGCGATAAGAGCGTTTGCCAAATTTTCAAACTCTTCAATCGTTTTAATGTCAATTTCATAAAGTTTATCAAAACCTTCTTTAAAATCTTTCATAAAATCTTCCATCAGATGAATTATACTATCAAGTTTTTCTCCCTCGCTTGTCATATTAGAAGAGTTTTGTTTTAAAACGTTAATAGTAACTTCCACTTCATGTGTGGCCTTTTGGGTTCTCTCAGCCAGTTTTCTTATCTCATCGGAAACAACGGCAAACCCTCTTCCGGCTTCCCCGGCCCTTGCGGCCTCAATCGCCGCGTTAAGGGCTAAAAGATTTGTCTGGTCGGCTATATCTTTAATTAAATTTATGATATGTCCTATACTCTCAACGCTTTCGTTGAGGTTTGATATGTTTTCTTTAGCAGTGGCAGCAAAATTTAAAAGAGCCTTTATCTCTTCCATAAATTTTTCAAAAGTATCTTTTAAATCTTCTATCTCACTTTTTACCATTTTATTCATTTCAATCATTTCTTTTATATGAGAAATATTTTCATCGGTATTTAAGGCTATTTCTTCTATATTTTCGTTTGTAGAGGATATCATGGAATTTACCAACTGCAATTTATTATAATCTCTGTTTTGAAGTTTTAACTGGGATTTTAACTCCATATTTTCTTTCAAAACAGTTTCTATCTCTTTTTCCAATTCTTCTATTTTTTGAAGCAACTCTTTATTTTCCTCTTTTAAAACTTCAAATTCCGTATTATCTTTTTTAAAGAACATAACAACTCCTTTTTTTATAATTGACTGACTAAATGCATTTAACAATAGAGCAAATTTTTTACATTATTTAATCAGTATTTATTATTGTATAAGAAGAATTAAAAAAAGTCAATGATTAGTGTCAAGATTTTACAAAGTTAAAGGGGGGGGGGTAAAGAAGGTGTTTATTTTTTAATCATATTTGTTCTATTTTAATTTTATCCGTATTGAAATATTTTTTTATTTCATCCTCTATAGCGTAAAGAGTCATAGCCCCGCTCGCACACGTAGCACAGGCTCCTAAATATTTTACATATACTTTGGTAATACCGTCTTCTTCTCTAATGTCCACAAGCTCAAGACTTCCTCCATCCATTGCAAGCATAGGTTTTATTTTTTTATCTAAAAACTCCTCTATCGCTTTTATCTTTTTAATCAAACTCATTTTTTCAAAATCTTCTGCGGTAGCGGCTTCGTTTAGTTTTTCTTTTTTCATCTGCTCTTGAACCTCTCTTATAATATCTACTAAATAAACGTCTCTTTCTTCATGACCACCCGGAGCTACACAACTTTTACAGTATTTTCCGGCATCGGTGTATTTTTGAAGCTCTTCTACTGTTTTTACGTTATATTTTCTTACAATATCTTCAATCTCTTTTCTTGTAACCCTTGCACACTCACAGACAATTTCGTCATTTTTTAGCTCTTTTACATCTTTTCCTTTATATTTAGCAGCTGCTTCCATAATAACGTCATAAGCCATAACACTACAATGCATTTTTTGAGGAGGAAAAGCAGGCTTATCAGGCTCATCTCTAAGAGCTTTTTCAACATCCAAATTTGTCACTTTCATAGCTTCATCTACGGTTTTTCCTATTGTAAGTTCCGTCATAACATCGCTTGAAGCAATTGCCGTCCCGCATCCAAAACTCTTAAACCTTGCATCTATTATTTTATCCGTTTTAGGGTCTACCAGCCAGTAAAGCCTAACGGCATCCCCACAAGCCTCACTTCCAAAATCCGCCACAACAAGTTTAGCGTTTCTTTTTTTAGCATCTTCTTCTGTAAATTCTCCTAAAAATTTGGGATTATTCATCCTTTCAATTACCTTATTTGAATACTGTTCCCAAACGTTTCCCGTTATTAAATCACCTCTTCCCATTAATTCTCCTTTTATTGCGGTTTTACTTTTGCGTATGTCATAGAAATACTCCTTAATCTCTCAACGATTTTAGGCAAAATTTCGATTACATAATCTATCTCTTCTTCGGTTGTAAATCGGCTAAGCGAAAAAATAATTCCCGTATGAGCGATTTCCGGGTCTTCTCCTAACGCTTCAAGCACTTCACTGCCCTCTAACCTTTCACTGCTGCAACTACTCCCCGTAGCGGCATATATCTTATGCATATTCAAATCCCATAACATTGCCTCACCCTCTATTCCTTTAAAAGAAGCAACAACGGTATTTGGAAGACGGTATTTTTTATCCACATACGTTTTGGTATCTGGAATTTTCAAAATAGCCTCTTCAAGTTTATCTCTAAGTCTGGCAACTCTGCCATACATTTCATCAAGATGAGCGTTTGCTAATTTCAAAGCTTCCGCCATGGCAATCGCGCCGTTAAGATATACGCTTCCTCCTCTTTTTCCTCCCATTTGGTTACCGCCATGAATAAGATTGACATAAGAAGCGCCCTCTTTTACGTATAAAGCACCCACACCTTTTGGTCCGTGAAATTTATGAGCGCTGAACGTAAAATAATCTACTCCCAATTCTCTTACGTTCACTTGGGCTTTTCCTATTGCCTGAGCCCCATCACTATGAAATGGAATATTATATTTTTTGGCAATTTTAGAAATCTCTTTAATAGGCTGAATAGCTCCACTTTCATTGGAAGCAAAAAGAACGCTTATAAGTGCGGTATCTTCTCTTATCGCATCTTCAACATCTTTTGGATTTACTCTTCCGTTTTCATCCGTCGGTAAATAAGTAACCTCCATACCATAAGTTTTAGCATAAGCACAGGTAGCTTTAATAGAAGAGTGCTCAGCAATTGTTGTTATAATGTGTTTTTTGCCGCTACCTTTTAGATACAAATCCAAAAAAGTTTTTATTACTGTATTATTACCTTCTGTCGTAGAAGAAGTTATTATTATGTCATCTTCATCAGCCGCACCAATTCCCGGATATAAAATATCATAAGCTTCGTTAAGTTTTTTTCTAGCTTCTATTCCTAAATCATAAATTACGTTTATATTTCCGAAATACTTAGTTGTGTCACAATATACTTCTTTTACTTCATCATCCATAGGCGTAGTCGAATTATTATCGAGATAAACCATTTATTCTCCTTGTAAGTTTTACCTATTTTACTGAAAAAAAAGAGAAAAAAATTTGATTTATATCAAGAAATTAAGTTTTTTTTAGAAGTTTCTGTAAAAGAGCTTGAAGTTTTAACCATTGTTTGTGAGGCATAAGGGGAAATCCACTGTAAATTCCCGGCTCTTTTATTGTTTTAGTAACACCACCTCTTGCGGCTATAGTGGTAAAAGGAACTATTTCAAGATGTCCGGCAGTCGCGGCCTGACCTCCCATTACCACGTTTCTGCCAAGTTTACTAGAACCGGAAAGTCCTACTTGAGAGACTAAAATCGAATATTCCCCTATTTCACAGTTATGTCCTATCTGGACTAAATTATCTATTTTTGAGCCTTTTTTAATTCTTGTCTCTCCAAATACGGCTCTATCAACCGTAGTATTGGCTCCTATTTCAACATCATCCTCAATAACAACACGTCCTAAATGATAAATTTTTATATGTTCTCCGGTTTTTGTATGGGCATATCCAAACCCGTCACTTCCTATTACGCTTCCGGCGTGAATTTTTACGTTTTTTCCTATCTTCGTATCCCTGTAAATTGTAACATTCGGATAAATCACGCTGCCTTCTCCTATTTCAACATCGGGACCAATACTTACATGGGGCATAATTACAACATCTTTTGCTATTTTTACACCCTTAGCTATTCTTGCACTTGGATCTATTTTAGAACTTTTTGCCGCCTGATATCCACCATCAACCCACGGCTCTTTTACAAAATATTTGGTTAAATAAGCCAATTTTAAATAAGGCTCATCTGTAATAAGAGGCTCTACACCATCGGGAAGTTTTAAAGCATCCTCTTTTCTTATTAAAACCGCACCCGCTTTTGTGTTTTTTAAAAATTTTGCGTATTTTGGATTTTCTAAAAAACTAATTTCTTTTTCGTTTGCATCCTGAAGCGTATTGATTGCAGTAATTTCCTTATCTTCTTTTAAATTGCAATCAACCTCTAAAATTTTACATATTTCACTAAGTTTCATTAAGAACCTTTTTAATTTCTTCTTCTTTTAAACCAAACTCTTTAGCAACTTTTTCAACAGGGATATTAAATTTTTTAATTATCACTATCGCATCCTGTATTTTTGTCCTTTTTTCAGCCTCACTCCAAGCTTCATTCCATGCTTCATTCCAAGCCTCATTCCATCCTTTTTTGTATAAAGGGTCTATTTTCGGGTCTAATACTATAGGCATTTTCTGCTCCTTATAAAACTCTTCTAATTTATTATACACTTTTGGCCTTAATCTTGCAAGAATAAAAAGCTTTTTTAAATAGTCTAACCTTTTTTTATCAGGTAACGATAAAAGACGCGAAGTAATCCTGTTAAGCAAAATAACTTCATCATTAATATTACACAAAATCGATATTAAATTATCTTCTATACTTTCGCTCTCTATTAAATATTTACAATCTAAATTTCTAATATCGAAAATTTCATATCTATAACTTAAATTTTTTCTTTTATAAAAGCTTTGCATTTTTAACTTTTCATTTCCCACATATAAAACAACTTGGATAGGAAAGCTTTTATATTTCTCTTCAATCAAAAGAGCGTAAAAAAGCATTCTTCTTGGCATA
>JBDONV010000176.1:0-4899 GCA_039831165.1 Nautiliaceae bacterium
CTGTAATAGAAAAAATGGTAGAAGAACTGTATGAAAAAGAGGTTATTGAAGGAAGCAGAGTAAGAGAGCTTATTAAAAAATTCGAAGAAGGCGAACTGGATAAAGATATTGACCGGGATAAAAAAGAGAGCAGTAATAAAAAAGAAGGTGAAAATGAAAACGGAAATAATTCTTAAAGAAGGTTATCCTTATATAGGCGGCAGTTTTTCTATTTTCTTTTTTTCTCTTTTAATGACGGATAGTTTTTTATGGCAGTTTTTTTGGTTTTTGGTGTTTGCTTTTTTTGTATATTTTTTCAGAAATCCAGAAAGAATTCCGGAAGATGATTCTAAAAACGCCATTATTTCTCCAAGTGACGGTACCGTTATTGAAATAGTGGAATCTGTATCTCCTATTACCGGAAAAAACAGCGTAAAAATTTCAATAAGGCTTTCACTTTTAGATGTTCATATTCAAAGAAGTCCTATATATGGTGAAATGAGTGCGAGAGAATATATTCACGGAACTTTTCTTGCTTTGAATTCTCCAAAAGCCAGTGAGCTTAACGAACAAAACAGAGTGCTTTTTAAACAGGATAATTATGAAATAGTGGTAAATCAAATAGCCGGGTTTATAACTAGAAGAATAGTAATGTTTAGGGATTTAGGACCTGTAAAACTTGGAGAAAGATACGGTATGATAATGTTTGGGTCTCAGGTAGATATATACTTGCCTAAGGACAGTATAATTAAAGTAACTGAATTTCAAAAATTAAAAGCCGGAGAGACTCTTTTAGGGTATTTGAATGAGAATTAACTTAGCTTATTTGCTTCCTAATTTTTTTACCTCTTTAAGCGCTTTTTTCGGGGTAATGGCTATTATAGCCTCTTCTCAGGCTAAGTTTGAAAAAGCTTTTATTTATATAATTCTTTCTTTGATTGCTGATGGTCTTGACGGCCGCGTGGCGCGTCTTACAAATACTGCTTCAAAATTCGGCGTTGAATTTGATTCTCTTGCCGATATTGTGGCGTTTGGGGTGGCTCCGGCTATGATGCTTTTTTTTGCTATAGGGGAAAATTACGGAAGATTTGGTGCCTTGGTTAGTGGTTTGTTTGTAGTTTTTGGGGCTATAAGACTTGCAAGATTTAACGTGACTACGGGAGAATTGGACCCCAGGTACTTTATAGGGCTTCCCATTCCAACGGCCGCCGTAGTCCTTGGCAGCTGGATTATGCTTGATATGAAATATGAAGGTAATTTTGATTTTTTAATTTTAATAGGAGCTCTATTTTTAGCTTTTTTAATGGTGAGTAATTTTAGATATCCGAGTTTTAAAAAAATAAATCTTGATAAAAAAGTTGCTTTAAAAGTGTTGATTTTAATAATAGTGATTGCTTCTTTTATTTATTTGTATCCTGTTGAGGCAATTGCTATAATTTTAACTGTTTATGTTTTTTATGGATTTATAAGAGGTGTAATTAACTATTTTAAAGCGATAAAAAGAATTAATGGATAAAAATTTTCCATTGACAAAAAATAAACTATAAGATATAATTATAAAAAAATAATAAACCATTAAAGGATATTTAGATGGATATGGTAAAAATATTTGATACTACTCTTCGTGACGGAGAACAGAGTCCCGGCGCTTCTATGACGATAGAAGAAAAAATAAAAGTTGCAAAACAGCTTGAAAAATTAAGAGTCGATATTATTGAAGCCGGATTTGCAGCGGCAAGTCCTGGGGATTTTGAAGCAATTAATATGATAGCAAAAGAGGTTAAAGATTCTACTATTTGCTCATTGGCAAGAGCTGTTGAAAACGACATTAAAAAAGCGGCTTTGGCAATTGAACCCGCGCCCCTTAAAAGAATTCATACGTTTATAGCAACGAGTCCCATTCATATGGAATATAAACTTAGAATGAAACCTGATGAAGTAATAAAAAGGGCGGTTGAGGCCGTTAAATATGCAAGGACATTTGTGGATGATGTTGAATTTAGCTGTGAAGATGCCGGAAGAAGCGAAATGGGCTTTTTAAAAGAGATAATAAGCGCCGTTATTGAAGCGGGAGCTAAAACCATTAATATTCCGGATACTGTAGGATATAGATTTCCTCATGAAATGGGAGGTATGATTAAAGAACTTGTCGATTATTTTCCAAAAGACATTACTTTTAGCGTTCATTGTCATAACGACCTTGGACTTGCCACGGCTAATTCATTATACAGTATCTTAAACGGGGCAAGACAGGTTGAATGTACTATAAACGGTCTTGGTGAAAGAGCCGGAAATGCCGCACTTGAAGAGATTGTTATGGCTATTAAGGTTAGACGCGATTTATTTGACGGGATTGATACAAGAATTAATACTAAAGAGATTTATCCGACAAGCCGCCTTGTGGCAAGTGTGACAGGAATAGAGCCTCAGCCAAATAAAGCTATTGTGGGAAGAAATGCTTTTGCTCACGAAAGCGGTATTCATCAAGATGGAGTACTTAAACATAAACAGACATATGAAATTATGAGTGCCGAGGATATTGGACTTGATGTTAAAGATACGATAGTACTTGGAAAACACAGCGGTCGTCATGCGCTTAAGAAAAAACTTGAACAGCTTGGCTTTACCGATATAAGCGAAGAAGAACTAAATGAAATATTTATGAAATTTAAGAAACTAGCCGATAAGAAAAAAGAGATATACGATGAAGATATTTTGGCTATAATGAATGAAGCGAGCGATAAAACCCCTAAAGTATATGAACTTATTTCCCTTCAGCTTAGTGATTGCAGTGAAGGTATGCCAAGTGCCGCAGCTAAAATTAAGTTTGAAGATAAAATCTATACGGATGCTGCAATAGGAGAAGGTACTATTGATGCGATATTTAAGGTAATTGACAGAATTAGTGGTATTAACGGTAAACTTATGGATTATAAAGTCGAAGCCGTAAGCGAAGGGAAAGACGCACTGGCCAAAGTTATGGTAAAAGTCGTGTTTGATGAAAACAAACCTGCCGTTATGGGGCATGGGCTTAGTATTGATACGATGCTAGCAAGTGCTAAAGCGTATATAAACGCTCTTAATAATTATATTCATATGAAAGATTTATTAAGCAAAAAGATAAGTTATAAGGATAGTATTTAATGTTAAAAATAGCCATTTTAGGTAAACCAAACGTTGGAAAAAGCAGTTTTTTTAATAGAATTCTCAGACAAAGAGACGCTATTGTCAGTGATAAAGCCGGGACTACCAGGGATATAAAAAAAAGGGAAGTTTCCCTTGATGACGATTTGGAAGATATTATACTTCTTGATACCGGAGGTCTTGAAGAAAGAGACGAACTTTTTGAGAAAGTAAAACAAAAAGCTCTTGATGTGGCTAAAGAAGCCGATATAATTCTTTATATGGTTGATGGAAGAACAATACCTGACGAAGATGAGATTAAATATTTCAGAACTCTTCAAAAACTTAAAAAGCCTCTTATTTTAGTCGTTAACAAAGTGGACAACGATAAATTGATGGAGGGGGTTTATAATTTTTACGAACTTGGTGCGGATGAAATTTATCCTATTTCTATTGCTCACAACAGAGGGGTCGGAAAACTGATAGAAAGAATTAAAGAATTTGTTCCAAAAAAACCTAAAGTTATTCAAGAAGCCACTTCAATAGAAGAGGACATTCCTCTTGAGGAATTATTCAGTGAAGAAGATAAAACCGAAGATTTGGAAAACCTTAAAGAAATAAAAGTGGCAATTGTAGGACGTGTAAATGTCGGTAAAAGCTCGCTTTTAAATGCTCTTGTGGGAGAAGAGAGGGCGATTGTAAGTGATGTGGACGGTACCACTATAGACCCTATTGACGAGACTATTTATTATAACGGTTATCATATTACATTTGTAGATACTGCGGGTATCAGAAGAAGAGGTAAAATTAAAGATATAGAAAAATATGCGCTTATGAGAACCGAAAAAGTATTGCAGGATGCCGATGTAGCTATTTTGGTACTTGATGCAAAAAACGGAATAGTAGAGCTTGATGAAAAAATAGGCGGGCTTATTCAAAAACATAAAAACGCATGTATTATAGTCGGGAATAAATGGGATGAAACTTCAATGGATTATAAAAAATTTGAACAGGAAGTTAAGGACAGATTTAAGTTTTTGTATTATGCTCCTTTTATGGTTGTCAGCGCTAAAACAAAAAGAAATATCGATAAACTTAAAGATAAAATTATTTATGTGTATGGAAATTATATAAAAAGAGTTCCTACTTCAAAATTAAACGAATGGATAAAAGAAGCTACTCAAAGACATAAGCTTCCTACCGATATAAGAGGGCGGGAAATTAAAATTTATTATGCGACGCAGTTTGGAATTAAGCCCCCTACAATTGCTCTTGTGATGAATAAACCGAAACTTCATTTTTCTTATGAAAGATATTTAATAAACTTCTTAAGACAAAAAGAAGATTTTACAGGTACGCCTATTGTATTAATACCAAGAGAAAAAGGGAAAAAGTGAAAAGAGTAGTTAGTGGAATGAGACCTACCGGAAAACTTCATTTAGGACATTATATAGGAGTTTTGAAAAACTGGAAAAAATTGCAAAACGAATATGACAGTTTCTTTTTTGTAGCCGATTGGCATGCTTTAACTACCAAATTTGACGAAGATATAGATTTGAAAGCTCAAAGTATAGAACTTATAAAAGAATGGATAGCAAGCGGAATAGACCCTGAAAAGGCGACTCTTTTTATTCAAAGCGAAATAAAAGAACATGCCGAGCTTTATTTGATTTTTAATATGATAACCCCTGTTAGCTGGCTTGAGAGAAATCCTACTTATAAAGACGCTATGCAGCAAGAAGAGTATAAGAAAAAAAACAATGCCGGATTTTTAACATATCCGGTGCTTCAAACGGC
>JBDONV010000069.1:0-4877 GCA_039831165.1 Nautiliaceae bacterium
TCATATTCACTAATTTTCTCTGTTTGAGAATTTAAAACCTTATTATTAAGCAGTACAAATTCGTGAAAATAACTTCCTCTTACGTCTTTTTTTTCATAAAAATCTTTAGTCGGAATAAAAAGCGTAGCGGCTCTTGCCGTTTCATCCATATATTTTCCAAAAATTATAGTTTTTTTATTTTTTAGCTTAAGCCACTCTTTTCTGTTTGGAAAACTAACAAGAGGATTTGCTCCTTGAATAAAAATCAATTCATAATCATCCAAATTCACATCCCAAAGAGGAACTTTATTTTTATGTTCAACAGAAAAAGGATTATTTATACCATATCCGCTGCTTCCTAAAAAAGCAACTCCTCTGTCTTTTTTAGCAAAATAATCAAGCATAAAAAAAAGAGAATCTATAGCCCATGTAGTTTTCCAGCACTCCTTGCATTTAGCCACGCCAAGTCCCGCTAATACTACGGCACCTTCTTTTATCACTTCAAAAAGTTTTAACAAACCCTCTTTTTTTATACCGCATTTTTCCATTAATTCTTCTTTATTGTAAGAAAAAACTATTTTTTTAAATTTTTCAAAACCATCACCCGTTTTATAGTTACCTTCCTCTATTACCATACGGGCTAATAAAATAGCCAGATAATAGTCACTGTTAGGTCTTATTTGAATAAAAATATCAGAATTTTTAGCCGTCTTGGTATTAATCACGTCTATGGTTACAAGAGTTTTATCTTTGATTAAAGGTAATAAATGAATATTGGTAACATAAGGGTTCCTGCCCCAGATAATAACGTTTTTAGCATTTTTTATTATCCATAAAGGAAGAATAAGAGACTTTCCCCTTCCCTTTATTATCCCTTTTTCTCCCAGACCATCACATGTGCTTCCAACCGCAAAAACAGCCCCGTACTTCTCAAAAAAAACTTTAGTAACGTTTTGCATAATTCCCATATTACCGGAACCTTTAACAAAAAGCACTTTTTTGGGGTCGGTGTTTTTTAAAAGATTTTTTAATTTTTCCAAAGCTTTTCTTAACATAATATTTTTACCATTGTATTTTGGAAATTTTTCGGAAGAAAATTTGAAATAATTATTAAGTTTCCAGCAAAGATATGGAGTAATACCTTTTCCTTTAAATCTCCCCTCATGCAATTCTACCTCGCACGCATCCCAACAATCAAGAGGACAAAACATACTTTTTCCTAAAAATTAAATTTTTTTATTTCTAAATCATCCTTGAAATTTATATAATATAATATTTCACTTTGTTTGTTTATTAGAACTTTTAACCCAAGCATTGAAGATATAGAACCTATAAGGTTTACCATAGGGGGAAGTTGTCCTTTTGCTTTATGTTCTTTAGTTGCGAATATTTCAAAAGAGGTGGTTTTAAAAACTCCTACCTGACCGTGCCACTCTTCCACACTGGCATATATCCACGGTATAGAATGTTTCTTTGAAAATTTATCTATTTTTAATCTCGCCTCAAAATTGTCGGTAGCGTCAAAAATCAAATCCACCTTAATATCCAGGTTTTCTTCAAAACTTCCTTCAATAGCTTCAATATTCGTATCGGGACATCTTTTTATTTTTTCCATTAGTTTAACAGCTTTAGACTCTCCTATATCTTCTAAGAAAAACTGAAACTGTCTGTGAAGATTATGTTTTTCTATTTCATCAAAATCAATCAGATATATCTTTTTAAGCCCCACACAGCTAAGAGTCGTGGCTATAATATTCCCAAGCCCTCCACATCCTACGATTAAAACGGTTTTTTCTTTTAATATTTGCTGCTTTCTTTCCCCTATTAACTCGATTTGTCTTCTATACATTAAAATCCTTAAGAGATTCAAATACTTTTAAGGCTTGAAAATGCTCTTTTACGTCATGACATCTTACGATACTAGCCCCGTTTCTAACGGCTTCAGTATGTAAAACCAAAGTACCCGGCAATCTCTCATCAGGAGTTACGGACACTCCCTCTTTTTTCATAATCATATCAATCATACTTTTTCTACTAGCACCTATTAAAAGCTCATATCCAAAATGCAAAAAATGTTCCATATGTTTAATTAAAGCCAGATTGTCCTCAAGTCTTTTTCCAAATCCTATACCTACATCCAATATAATATCTTTTATCCCAAAACTTTTAGCCTTTTCAATCCTTTTACTAAAAAACTCATCTACTTCTAATACTACATTTTCATAATAAGGATTTTTCTGCATATCCTTAGGCGTCCCTTTTTTATGCATAATAATAACCGTGGCGTTATATTTTGCAGCCGTTTTAACATACTCGTCGCTTTCAAGCCCCGTAATATCGTTTGCTATTTTAAATCCTCTCTCCAAAGCATATTCCAATACTTCTGCTTTAAACGTATCTATACTGAAAACAGCTTTTTCATAAAGTTTTGTTTTATAAATTTCGTCAATAATAGGCTTTACTCTTTTTAACTCTTCATCAACCCCGGGATACTCACTTCCCGGACGGCTTGAAACTCCTCCTATATCTATAATTTCCGCACCCTCTTCAATCATTTTTTCAATCGCTTTAACAGCTTCGATTCCTCTAAACCTACTGCCTTCAAAAAAACTATCGTCATTTGCGTTTATAACTCCCATAATTTTGGTTTCAAACTTTGGAAGATTTATAAATTCTTTTAAGTTTTTTGCAAACTCTTTTAATTTAAAAGGCTGTGAAAGTTCTTTTTTAGAAAGTATTTCAAGCTGTTTTTTATTGCATAAAAGTAAAGCGTCAAAAATCTCTTTTTTACAATTTGGAACACCTACCGGTACAGCTAGTTCTGCTCCTACGCTTAAAGCGTCCTGCTTTAAAATATTAGCGGCCCCACAGTTTATCTCTTTAATATAAAAAATATATTCACATTTTTTTTTACCCATAATCTCTATACCGACGTTATCAACACCTATTTTTTTCATAACTGTTTTTATATTAGTATCTTTGTTTAATTTATAAATTTTCACATTCTCTCCTTAAAAGCCAAAAACACCATCGACATAACGGCTTTTTTGTCTATATTAAATTCAAGCATTAATAAAGCATCGTTTATAATTTTTAACTGTTCTTCATTCTTGGCTTTTTTTAAAAGGGCTTTTAAAACGCTTTTTATTTCTTCTTTATCTAAATCTTTTTTAAGATATTCATAAATAAGTTCATTTGTAATCCCTTTTATTTCGACTTCATTTTCATTTTTATTAAAAAACTTTTTTTCTACGGGAAGTCTTGAGAGAATAGTATCAAGAAGATGGTATTTTGAGAGGGCAAGCAAAATAAAATCTATATTTTTAGGAGGTTCTTCTAAAAGCTTTAAAAGAGCGTTTTGAGCAAAAACATTATATTTTTTAGCGCCTATTAAAATAATCTTTTTGTTTTTTTCTGCAATAAAAGCCTCTTTTTTAATCTCTTCTACATCTTCTACTTTAAACTCCTCTTTTAAAAAAGAAACATCATAATCAACCGTTTCAAGAAGCTTTTCAAAATCATCCGTAATAATTATTTTCAAATTTCAACCTCCGCAAAAATAGCGGCTTTAATCGATTCGTTAAGAATATCTCCAAGTTCAAGCAATTTTTTATCAAGATTAGGGTCTATTGATTTTAGATAAAAATTTTTAGAAAGGTCGGTATCCATAATCCAAAAAAAAGAGTTTTCTTTTCTTCTTGCAAACTTAAGAAGAGAAGTTTCTTTTCCTATATACCAAAAAATATAATTTTCATTAAAAGAGATATTTAACATATCTTCAATCATATCAAACTGTTCGGGATGTCTAGCAATGGTTATTTGAGGGACTATAGCTTTTAATTTATAAAAAGGGATAAAAGAAGGCTTAAATTCATTAAAATTATTGATTTTATTTATAATAAAATCCGCATACCATTCCCTCTCATCGTCCGTAATTATCAAAACACTTTTACCTTCTATAATCTCTGATAAAAAAATGGATAAAAGAGGCACAAAATCCAGCCTTCTCTCCTCCATCCATTTTATACTCTTTTTTCGGATTAAATCAATTATAAAGCGATTTAAATCCATTATTTATCCAGTTCGTATGCTTTATGTAAAGCTCTTACGGCAAGCTCTCCGTATTTTTCATCAATTACCATAGAAATTTTAATTTCGCTGGTTGAAATCATTAATATATTAATATTTTCTTCTGCAAGAGTTTTAAAAGCAGTAGCCGCAACACCGCTGTGAGATTTCATACCTACTCCCACTACGCTGACTTTGGCAATAGAATCGTCATACTCTATAGATTCAGATTTATCTTTATACTCTTTTAAGACTTCTTTTGTAAGTTCAAGTTCTGTTTGAGGCACTGTAAATGTTAAATTTGCTTTATTGTCTTTTCCTACATTTTGAACAATCATATCAACGTTTATATTTTTATCTGCAAGTTTACCAAAAATTTCAGCACTGATACCAGGTCTATCTTCAACTCCGAAAATACTGACCCTTGCTTGATTTTTATCAAGTGCTATTCCGCTAACTAAAACTTTTTCCATATCAGGTGTCTCCTTTGTAATTAATGTTCCTTTTACTTCAGGTTTAAAACTGGACTTTACTTCTATATCAACGTTTAATTTTTTGGCAAGCTCAACTGAGCGGCTCTGCATTACTTTTGCTCCTAGACTTGCAAGTTCTAGCATTTCATCATAACTTATAACGTCTATTTTTTTAGCTTTAGGCTCAATTCTCGGGTCCGTAGTATAAATTCCATCAACATCCGTATAAATTTCGCATTTATCAGCATTAAGAGCACCGGCAATAGCAACAGCCGTTAAATCGCTTCCCCCTCTTCCAAGAGTCGTTACGTCTCCGTTTTCATTAATTCCCTGAAATCCAGCAACTATTACGACTTT
>JBDONV010000241.1:0-4834 GCA_039831165.1 Nautiliaceae bacterium
AATAGTAAAAGCCATTCTATTGTAAGGGTCAAGTAAATAAGCTTCATGAGCCAGTTTATAAGCTTTTTCAAAATCTCCCATTTCATAATAATATTTTGCTTCAAGGGAGAGTTTGTAAGAGGGGTTTAAATAAAAATAAACCCCAATACCGATAAAAATAAAGAATATAAAAAATATCAGTTTTTTTATTTAAAATCCTTTACCAATTCTCCTTCCAATGTATGTTTATTGGCTTTTGTTATTTTTACATCGACTATTTTACCAAGTAAGTTAGGGTCTTTGTCAAGTTTTACCGTAAAAAAGTTATCGCTTTTTCCCATGCCTATTTCTTCTACGAGCACTTTATAAATTTTTCCTAGCTGTTTTTTTGCCGTTTCTTCAAGTATTTTTGCATGCAAATCCTGAAGACGCCATAATCTTTTTTTGGCAACGTCTTTTGGGACTTGGTTTTCAAAAGTTGCAGCTTCTGTCAGAGGTCGTGGGGAATATACGAAACTGAAAATTTGTTCAAACTTTACTTTTTCGACTACTTCTAAAGTTTCTTGAAAATCCTCTTCACTTTCTCCCGGAAATCCTACTATTATATCGGTTGAAATAGCTATATTGGGTATTTGTCTTAATATTTCGCATCGGTTTAAAAACCACTCTTTTGAGTAGCCTCTTTTCATAGCTTTTAATATTTTCGTACTGCCGCTTTGCAAAGGAAAATGTATGTGTTTGCAGATTTTAGGGTTTGTAGCAAATTCTTCTAAAAACTTATCGTCGGCGTGAAGAGGATGAGGGGAAGTAAATCTTATCCTTTCAATTCCTTCTATTTTACTAACTTCTTTTAAAAGGTCGGTAAAGTCTACTTTAGAGTGAGGTACGCTAAATCTTTTTCCGTAATTGTTTACGTTTTGACCTAAAAGGGTAATTTCTTTTACTCCGTCTTTTGCGAGATTTTCTATCTGTTTTAAAATTAAATCTAGAGGAATGGATATCTCTTTTCCTCTTGTTTTTGGTACTATACAAAATGTACACTTTTTATCGCATCCTACCATTATGTTTACAAAATCTTTATATGGGTTTTTTCTTATGTTTTTGAATATATAGGTTGTGTCGTCATAATCTATATCGGTGATTACCGTTTTTTCTTTTTCTACCACCTCTTTTATTCTGCTTACGTTTCTAGCGCCTAAAACAAAACTTACATAAGGTGCTTTTTTAATAATTTCTTCTCCCATATGTGAAGCCGTACATCCGCAAACGCCGAATTTTGCATTTGGGTTTATTTTTTTTAGTGCTCCAAGTTCTGAAAAAAGTTTTTGAACGGGCTTTTCTCTTACCGAACAGGTGTTTAATATGATTAAATCCGCATCTTTTGGATTTTCCGTTGTAGTATAAGACTCAGAGAGTTCGCCTATAATGTGCTCTGAGTCTTTAACGTTCATTTGACAGCCGAATGTTTCTATGTAGAGTTTTTTCATTTTATTCTTTTAAATGATATGTAATTCGTACATATAAGCTCCCTCGTCTAATCCGAATTTAACTTCCCTGAAGTAAACGGAATACCCTTCTTCTTCCAGTTTATCTATTAAATCTTTAAGGTCTTTATAACTTGTTTCTTTATGAAAATAAAAAAAACTGTTCGGTTTTATCTCTTTTACGAATTCTTCATAATCTTTTTCTATAATGGAGTTATCGGCGCCGATAAGTTTTAGTTTCATGCATTTCCTTTTTATTATTATTTTATCAAAAAATTGTGTAAAATTATAACAAAGTTAATATTATAGACAAATTAAAATAAGAAAGGATTGTTGTGGATAAGGTACTTGATTTATTATCGTTGGTTGCTAACGAAAAGGGGCTTGATTTTGACGAAGTGAAAGAAGCTTTTAAGCGTTCTATTGTTAAAACGGCTAAAAAAGTTTTGGGAGATATAGATGTTGATGTGGAACTTGAAGACGGTGAGCTTAAAATTTATCAAAACTTTACCGTGGTAAACGACGATAGAGCTTTAAATGAACCTGAGAAGTATCTCTATCTTGATGAGGCGAGGGAATTTGACCCTAATGCTCAAATAGGGGACAAGTTAAGAGCGGAGCTTGATTTAAGCAAACTTGGAAGAAGCGGAGCTATGGCCCTTCAAAGAGAGTTTGAAAGGGAAATTACAAGACTTTTGGAAAATGAAATTTATAGAAAATTGATTTCTAAATTAAACACTATTGTAAGCGGAGAGGTAATTAAAGTTGATTCTGATGAAAATACATGGGTGGAGCTTGAAGGGGTAAGAGGGGTTCTTCCTAGAAGAAACAGGATAAAAGGTGAAAAATTTGAAGTAGGAGATGTATTAAAAGCCCTTTTAAAATATGTCCATTTCGATAATAAAAAAGGAATAACTATTGAACTTAGCCGAACCTCTCCTAAATTTTTGGAAAAACTTATAGAAGCGGCTGTTCCGGAAGTAAGGGATGGTATTATAAAAATACACGGAAGTGCAAGAATTCCAGGAGTTAGAAGTAAAGTTGCCGTAAGTTCTTTAAATCCAAGAATAGACCCGATAGGAACCATTATAGGTAAAAACGGAGTTAGGATAAACGCTATTTCAAACGAACTTAACGGAGAGAATATAGATGTAATAGAGTATTCGGAAAAACCTGAGATATTTGTTGCAAGAGCTCTCTCTCCTGCTATAGTAAAAAACGTAAGAATAGATGAAAAAAACGGTATTGCGTATGTTGAGGTAGACCCTAATGAAAAAGCTAAGGCTATTGGTAAAAACGGAGTTAATATTACTCTTGCAAGTATGCTTACTAAATATAAAATAGAACTCCAAGAGCCTAAAGAAAAAACAAAAGATACAAGCAAACTCGAAAATCTTTTTAAAATTTAAGGGTATTTAAGTGAAATATTTTTATTTTTCTTTTTTTATAGCCGTTATAGGGCTTGTGTTAGCTTTTTTTATAGGAGGTCTTAGCGCTGTTTATTTAACGGCTATTTTAGCTATTCTGGAAGTTTCTCTTTCGTTTGATAATGCAGTTGTTAACGCTAAAATTTTAAAAACCATGGATAAAATCTGGCAGAAAAGATTTTTAACATGGGGAATTTTGATAGCGGTTTTTGGGATGAGATTTATTTTCCCTATTTTAATAGTGGCTGCGGCTGCCAATATGGGAATTTACGAAACTATAAATATAGCTCTTTTTGACCCGCAGAAGTATCATGAAGTGCTTTTATCCACCGAAAAGCTTATATATGCTTTTGGGGGAGCTTTTTTGTGGATGGTTTTTAGCGATTTTTTATTTGAGGAAAAAGAAATTCGTTGGATAAAACCTATTGAAAAGACGGCTGAAAAATTTGGAAAAGTAAATAATATCTCTTTTATTGTGGCTGTTGTGATAGGAATAATCGTTGTTTACGACGCTAAAGACTATAAAATAGCTATTGCTTATTTTTTAGGGCTTTTAAGCTACGCCCTTTTAAAAGGAGTGAACGAAGCTTTGAGCTCAGAAGGGGTTAAAAGTGGTCTGATGGGGCTTATTTATCTTGAAGTCCTTGATGCGAGTTTTAGTTTTGATGGAGTAATAGGTGCCTTTGCCATTACCCCTAATATTATTTTAATTATGATAGGGCTTGGAATAGGAGCTATGTTTGTCAGAAGCCTTACGATATGGATGGTTGAAAATGGCGTATTGGACGAATATAAGTATCTTGAACACGGAGCCCATTACGCAATAGGCGTATTGGCGATTATTATGCTTTTAAAAATATTTTTTCATATAAGCGAAGTTATAACGGGGACACTTGGGCTTGGGTTGTTGATTTTGGCTTTTATACATTCTAAAATGGAAAATTCTAAATAAGAGAGGCCAGTTTTATATATGGCATAGGTTTATAAAAATAGTATCCTTGATATTTGATAATTTTTTTAGAAGGAACTATTTTTAACTGTTCTTTTGTTTCTATTCCTTCTAAAATTATTTTCATATCCATAATTTCTGCCATACTTATAATTGATTTTAGTAGTTTTTGATCTTTTTTGGATTTTACTATATTATCTATAAATTTTTTATCTATTTTCAGCGTTTCAAAGGGTAGGTCTCTTAGATAAGCCAAGGATGAATACCCTGTTCCAAAGTCATCTAAAGATAAATTAAATTCCATTTTTTTTATTTTACGCAAAATATCGGATGCTTTGTATAAATTTTCAGAAAGAGCTGTTTCAGTAACTTCAAAATGTAATTTTGAAGGGTCAAATTTTATTTTTGTTTTTAAATTTGATAAGTAATTTAAAATATCTTCGTCGTTTAATAATTTTGCCGATAAATTTATTGAATAAAAGATATTTTTATTTTTTAATTTTTTAATAACGCTTTTAATTTGCCAGAAAGTAACTTCTTTTATTAAATTTATATCTTCTTCTAAAATAGGAATGAATTCTGTTGGAGGTATAATGGAATTTCCGTGTTTTAACCTTAATAATGTTTCCACGCCTATTATTTTTTTAGAAACACTCGATATAATGGGTTGAAAATGGTTTATAAAAGATTTGTTTTGCAGAGCTTTTTTTATATTGTTTTTTAAAATGGTGAGTTTTGTAAGTTTTTCTTGCATAGGCTCGTCGAAAAAGGTGTATATTCCTTTTCCTTTATTTTTAGCTTCATACATAGCTATATCGGCTTTTGATAAAATATCTTGGGTTGAATCGTCTGGAGAATAAGTATAAACTCCTATACTTGAACCTACAAAAACGGTGAGGTTATCTATGTAAATAGGTTTTTTTATTTCATTAATTATTTTTTTTGCGATTTTTTCTATAACTTGTCTGTTTTTTAAATTTTTTAATATAACCGTA
>JBDONV010000180.1:0-4805 GCA_039831165.1 Nautiliaceae bacterium
CGGAAATGCTCTTGTTAGAGCGGAGAGTTATGAAAAAATCACTTTTGAAAAAGATAATTATTTTATTGACGTTTTCAAAAAAGGAATTAAAAAATTTAAAATATACAAAAAAGATTTGAAATATTTTGTATATATAGAGGGCGAAAAACCCTTGTTTTTTGAGCTTTATAAAGGGTGGTGATTATTTCAGCTCACCCCATCTTTTGGCAAAACTCATACCGACTTTAAGAGGCACTTTTAATTTAAAAGCGTTTTCCATAATATTTTTATACTCATCTGCTTCTTTTTTATCTTCGATTTCAAATATCAGCTCATCGTGTATTTGAAGAACCATTTTGGCATTTGGAAAAGCGTTTTTAATGTCTATCATAGCTTTTTTTATAATATCTGCCGCACTTCCCTGAAAGATAGTATTAACGGCTTCTCTTTCGTAAGCGGCTATTGTTCTGGCGTTTGCGCTTGCGAAATTAAAAAACCTTCTTCTTTTTAAAAGAGTTTCTACAAATCCTTTTTCTCTCGCTTCTATTTTTGTTTTTTCTATAAAATCTTTAACGGTTGGAAATGAAGCGAAATATTTTTCTATAAATTCTTTTGCTTCTTTTGTCGATACGTTAATGGTTTCGCTCAGTTTTTTAGGTCCCATTCCGTAAATTAGTCCGAAATTGATCGATTTTGCTATCGGTCGGTATTTTTGAGCTTCTTTTTCACCAAATATTTTAATTGCCGTTTCAAGGTGAATGTCTTTATCGTTCAAAAAGGCATTAATTAAATTTTCATCTTCGCTGAAATGCGCAAGAAGTCTCAGTTCTATTTGAGAATAATCTAAACTTACAAACAATTTATCCGTAATAAAGGCGTTTCTTATGTTAATTTCAGTTGAAGTGGGGATATTTTGAAGGTTCGGGTTTTTGCTTGAGAGTCTTCCCGTTGCCGTTCCTGTTTGTAAAAAGTTTGTGTAAATTTTGTGGTTTTTGTCTTTTTTTGCGTATTCTTTTAATGGAATTACATATGTTGATAGAAGTTTATCGAGTTTCCTGTATTCAAGCAGTTTTGGCATAATAGGATGAGCGTTTTTTAAAGAATTTAATACTTTTTCATCCGTTGAATAGCCTGTTTTGGTTTTCTTTTTTGCCGGCAGTTTTAAAATTTCAAATAAAATACGGCTTAGTTGTTTTGGAGATTTTATATTAAACTCCTCACCTGCCAAATCATATATTTCTTTTGTTAAAATCTTGAGTTTTTGAGTCAATTTTTCTTGTAAATTCTCAAGATATTCGATATCTACTTTTATTCCTTCTTTTTCCATATCGATTAAGATATTAATAAACGGCATTTCGATATTTTCATAATCCCATTTTACTTCTTCCCACAGCCTGTTTTTTAGTTTTTCATACAGTTTTAAAGTAATAATAGCGTCTTCAGCTGCATATTTTGCGGCTGTGGGGATGTCTATATCTCCAAAATTCTGGTTTTTTCCAACTACTTCTTTAAATTTTATATTTTTATGATTGAGATATCTTTTTGCTACGCTGTCAAGTCCCACCGGAGAATCAGGGTCTAAAATCCATGCCATAATCATCGTATCTGTATGAGGAGTCGGGGCTTTAATGCCGTAGTCTCTTAGCATTTTGTAATCGAATTTAAGATTATGCCCTATGACTCTTTTTTCAAGTATTTTTTTAATAGCTTTTAAAGCCGTTTTTTCGTCTATCTGTTTACTTACACCCAGATAAAAATGATTTATAGGAACGTAATAGGCTCTGTTTTTTTCAAAAGCAAAACTAAATCCTACAATTTTAGGATTTTCAAGACTGTCCGTTTCTGTATCAAATGCTACTATGTTGTCTCCTATTTTTTCAATTACATCAAATAGCTCTTTTTCGTTTTCTAAAATTACAGCTTCAAATTCTATTTGAGTGTTCGGCTCTTTTGTTTTTACGAAAAGCCCGTCTTTTTTTACTCTCTCAATTATTGAAGTAATATCCAAATCTATAAGTTTATCGGCGACTTTAAGTACAGGGTTATACTCAGGATATTTAAACTCTTCTAAATTCACTTCATCAAAAAGGTCGGTTTTTAACGTTACGAGTTCTCTGCTTAAAAACGCGTTTTCTTTTCCATTAATCAGTCTTTTTTGAACGGCTCCTTTTATGTTGTCTATATTTTCGTAAATATTTTCAAGAGTATGGTATTCGTTTATAAGTTTTGCCGCTGTTTTTACTCCTATTCCTTTGACTCCCGGAATATTATCACTGCTGTCGCCTACTAATGCCTGAAAGTCTCTGAAATCTTTAGGATGGACACCGAATTTTTCTTGACATTCTTTAATGCCTATCTCTTTTTTCTTAATCGGGTCAAAAATCACTATGTGCTTATCGTCTATTAACTGATACATATCTTTATCATGGCTTACTATTTTTACTTTTATACCGTTTTGAGCCGCTTTTTTGGCAAGGCTTGCTATGATGTCGTCACTTTCATATCCGGGGATTTCTATCATTTTAAAACCCATCTCTTTTATTAAATCTATCGCTATGGGTAGCTGTGTTTTTAAGTCTTCCGGGGCTTCCGGGCGGTTTGCCTTATAATCTTTAAATATTTCTTTTCTAAATGTTTCTTTTTCTTTACTATCCAGCGTAAATACCACATAATCTGTAGGAAAGTCCTTTCCAAGAGAAGCGATAAAGTTCATAAATCCCGTAATCATACCTGTTGGGACGCCTTTTTTGCTTTTTAGAGAAGGAAGAGCGTAAAAATTGCGAAATAAAAATCCAAAAGTGTCGATAATAGTGAGAGTTGGCATTTAAAACCTTTTTTTGTAAAATGTTATCATAATTTTTAAGGAGAGAGGTTGAACGTTAAAAAAATACTTAATGTAAAACATCCGGTGAGTTTGGTAAGATATGCGGGAGAAAGTGTCGGAGTTATAGATGAAAAAAATACTTTTAGAAAATATTCCATAATAGATTTTCAGCTTATAGGAGGATTTAAAATAAATTTACCTCCCAATAAACCCCTTGAAAATTCCGTAGCTATTTCCCCAAGCGGTAACTATTTGGCAGTTGCTGTTACGGGAAAAAGAAAAACCACTGTTTGGGATATTAACAAAAAAAAGCTTCTTCATACGCTAGGTTGGCATAAAGGAGATGTTTTAAGTATATCTTTTGATTATGAAGATTCTTATATGCTAACAGGAGGGGCTGACGGAAGGGCGTATCTTTGGTCCGTTGCTCTTGGAAAAATGGTAGCCACTCTTCCTCCTCATCCGGATTATATTCTATCATCCGCTTTTAGCAGAAACAATTTGTGGGTTGCCACGGGTAGTTTTGACAGGATGATATCCATTACCAATATATCATCCCTTAACGTATCATACCGTAAAAAATCGCATAGAGGTGCCGTAACACAGCTTAAGTTTTTATCGTCTGCTAAAATGATAAGCGGGGATAAGACGGGAGAGCTTATTGTATGGGATTATGTTAAAGGAAATATTATTAAAAGACTTCAAGGGGTTGCGGACCAGGTAATAGATTTTACTTTTGACGAAAACGAAGAGTATATGTTTGTAATTACTAATGAAAAAAAAGTTTATCTTTATGACCTTAGAGATTATGAGCTTATAAGCGATGAATTTATAAAACTTAATGAGCTTCCAAGTTCTATTGATTACGTTCCTGAAAATACCACTCTTTGGATAGGAACTCTTGGGGGCAGTATTTACATTTTTGATATTTATGAAGACCAGGCCAAGCTCAGTGAAGCCATATTGAAAAAAGATTTTGGATTTGCTTATGAGCTGGTTAAGAAAAATCCTTTCTTAAAAAGGACAGAGCTTTATAAAAACATGGAACTGATGTGGGAAAAAACCCTCAGTGCCGCTTATAAACTTATGGAAAAAGGAGAGTACGAAAAAGCAAAGCAGCTTTTAAGCCCTTATCTTAATATACCTTCTAAAAGAGTTTTTATTCAAAATCTTCTTAGAGATTTTGCCGAATTTGAAAAATTTAAAACGGCCGTATTAAAAAGAAAATATCCTTTAGCTTATTCTCTTGCCAACCAATATCCTTCATTTAAAGACACCATTTATTATAAAAAGATGGAAGAAGATTGGACAAAAGTATTTAATAAGGCAAAAGAACTTATAAAAATAAGAGGCAAAGAAGATGTCGTAAAACAGCTTCTTGCCCCTTTTAGGGGAGTTTCTCAAAAAACTCCTCTTATTCAAGCTCTTTTTAACGATAAGCAACTTTATGATGTTTTTAAATCTCTTCTTGTTCAAAAAAAATTTAGCGATTTTTTTCATTTTTTACAAAAATATCCGTTTCTTTACGATACTCCTGAATATAAACAGGCTATGGAATATGCCAAAAGATTATATGAGGGGGCTGAAGAAGCTTTAAAAAGAGGAGATTATAAAAGAGCTCTTCTTTATGCCCAGACTCTTTTAGAAATTCCTGAATATAAAGATAAGGCTAAAGAGATAATTGAAAAAGTAAACGTAACTTCCAATTTTCTAAGGATTATGGCTTCAAAAAATTATGATATGATAGAAAAATTCGTAAATTCACATCCTTTTTTAGAAGAGAGCGAGGATTATCAGAAATTAAAACATGAAATACAACATAAATTCACCTTGGCCGAAAAAGAGGCTCTTGAAGGAAATGTAAAGAATATTTCCACTATTTTGGAAGATTTGCTAAACAGCGAGATATATAAAAATAAAATTATTCAGATTATACGTTCGGCATATTTAAACCAGCTTCTTAACGCTTTGAAATCAAAAGAATTTGATAAAGTAAAAAAAG
>JBDONV010000072.1:0-4759 GCA_039831165.1 Nautiliaceae bacterium
ATCTTCAAATTTAGCTTCTTTTTTACCTTCATTTTCTATGATTTCCACAGGTTTTTCAAAATACTTTTCACCAAACTCTTCAATAGCTTCGCGCGCTAAATCTTTTATATATTCGCCTCTGTAATATTCATCTGGCCACTCAACATCAAGCCCTAAAATTTCGCGTGCAGCCAGATACACAGAAAGCCCTAAGAGGTTAATCTGACGTCCGGCGTCGTTTACGTAATATTCGGTTACCACGTCATAACCCACATGACGTCCTATTCTTGTGAGAGCATCTCCAAAAATCGCTCCTCTTGCATGACCTATATGAAGAGGTCCTGTTGGATTTGCGGAAATATATTCAAGAAGTATTTTCTCTTTCCCCTCACCTTTAGCAAAACTTTCTTTTTCTTCTAAGACTTTAGTAGCAAATTCATCCAAAAATTTATCGCTTAGTTTAATGTTTACAAATCCGCTTAGCGGTTCTACATTTTCAAATTCCTCACATTCGCCGAGTTTTTCGCAAACATTTTTAGCAAATTCCACAGGGTTTTGTTTATTCATTTTTGCATATTTAAAAACAGGAACCGCATAATGCCCAAACTCTTTTTGCTTGGGTTTATTAATGGGAGGATGTTCTCCTAAATGTTCTTTAAAAATATCGGCAACTCTTTTTTTCATAATTTTCCTTTCCAATGCTCTATAAAATTTTCTAAATTATATTTACTTGTCTTTATTAAAGACGCTAAAGCACAGCTTCTTAAAAATTCTTTTGCTTCGTTAAAATCGTCATTTATCAAAAGATAATCGTATTCCGGTATTTTTTTCATTTCATGTAAAGCGTTTATCATCCTGACTTTTAACGTCTCTTCCGTTTCTGTGCCTCTTTTTTTAAGTCTTTCAATCAAAGTTTCTTTATTTTTAGTAGTTACAAAAACGCTCGTAACAACATCGGGATATGCCCTTCTAACCGCTTCATGTCCTTGAACGTCAATATCCAAAAACACAATTTTTCCTTCACTCAAAGCCTTATCTATCTGTCTTTTACTTGTACCGTAAAAATTTCCGTGCACTTCGGCCCATTCAAGAAAATAACCCTCTTCCACGTCTTTTAAAAACTCTTCTTTTGTTACAAAAAAATAATCAACTCCATCCTCTTCACCCTCTCTTTTTGGACGGGTTGTAGTTGAAATGCTGAAATAGGCTTTATCGCCAAGTTCGTCACAGACTTCTCTGGCTAAAGAAGTTTTACCGCTTCCGCTAGGACCCGAAATTACGAATATGCTTCCCTTTACTTTCATATACTCCATCTTATCCTCCAAAATCAATCGTAATGGTTACTTTCGCTTTTGCTTTTTTAAGCTCTTCCCAATTAATATTTAAGATATTTCCTAATGTTTTTTCTTCAATACTCGGTTCACATTTTTGAGTTTCTACAATCTTTTCAGTTTCTTGATTTTCAATCTTCGGATTTTCAACTTCTATTTCCTGCGATACAGGTTCTTTTTCTTCAATAGCAGGTCTTTCAATTTCTTCAAGATTTTCAACCTCCTCACCAAGAGCCTTTGCCAACTCTTTTTCATCCAGATTTTCAAGCTCGCTTAATTCTTCCTCAAAACTTTCATTTTCCTGAGTACTTTTCTCAACCGTCTCTTCCACAGCCGTTTCTTCACTCTCTTGTGAAGCACCAAGTTCTTTTAAAAGCTCCTCTTCAATAGAAGGTTCTTCTTCCAAGATATCTTCTTCATTATGCTCCTCTTGAAGAGCAGCTTCTTCCGATAATTCCGTTTCTTCTTCAGGAAGTTCCGTTTCTTCAGTTTCAAAATTTTCCATATCTCCTAAAATATCCAAATCTTCGCCCTCATCTTCAGCTTCTAAAACGTTTTCTTCTTTTGATTCAAGTTCCTTAACATCCCCTAAGTCTATATCCAGCGCTTCATTGTCGGAAGTTTCTTCCTCTTTTTTAGATTCTTCCCCTTCGGAAGGCTCTTCAAATTCATTTTCCATATCAAAATCCAAATCAAGGTCCAGCTTCTCATCTTCATTATGCTCTTCTTGAGAAGACTCTTCTAACTCCTCATGCGTGTCGCCTAACAAATCCTCGTCAAAATCCAACGTTATATCCTCGTCTATTTCCTCTTTTTCGCTCTCTTCCGGCAAAGGCTGAATAGATACTTCATCTTCAGCGTTTAACTCTTTATTTTCCTCCATAAGCTCATCTTCGTTAATCTCAAAATCCTCTTCTATATCATCATCAAGGCTTTCAGTATTCAACTCATCATCGTCAACAAAAACATCATCAATATCTCCAAATTCGTCAAGTTCGTCCAAATCCCCAAGCTCATCTGTTTCCCCCATATTTTCCAAATCCAAATCATCAAGCCCGTCTATACTCATATCATCCTCAGATGAGGATTCTAAAGGATTTTCAAATTTTTCGATTAACGCTATTAAATCTGTCGGTAAAAAAGGTTTTATCAGATAATCGTCAAAACCGGGAAGTTTTTCATCGTTTTTACTTAAAATCAAAATAAATTTAGCTTCTATAAAAGTAGATTTTAATGTAGATAACAAATCATCCGTTAAAATTTCTTTATCAACAAAAACCAAATCATAATTACCTTCAGGTATAAAATCGCTTCCGCCTACTTCTACTTCATCTCCTCTTTTTTCCGCACTAAGCATAAAAAGTTTTTGAATGGTAGCGTTATCGCTAAGTAATAATATTCTCATAACCCCGCCTTGTATTTTTTATTATAATTATAATTAAAAAAGGGGAATTTTTGAAAAAATTTATACTGCTTATTTTATTAACCCAATTTATTCTCGCAAAAGAAGTTTATTTTATGCCTCAAGAAGGCAAAAAAGCCGAAAAAAGACTCGCTTATTTATATACTCACGCTCACAAATCCATAAAAATAGCCATTTACAGTTTTACAAATAAAAAATTATCAACATCTTTAAAAAAAGCCGCTAAAAAAGGCGTTAAAATATATATTGTCGCAGATAAAAAAGAAGCAAGATATAAAAGAAGTGTAATACCCAACCTTGCAACCATAAGAAACATAAATATAAAACTTATAAGCGGAAAAAGATATAAAAACGGCAATAGAGCCAAAATGCATGTTAAATTAAGTATTATAGACGACAAATATATCGTAACAGGAAGTGCTAACTACTCTTACAGTGCGTTTTATAAAAATTATGAATATCTTATTATAGAAAAAGATAAAGAGCTTATAAAAAGATTTAACAAATTTTTCGACACTCTTTCAAAAAACGCAAAACCATACAGGCTTTCTAAGTAAAAAAAGACAAAATAGCGTTAAAAGCCGTTTTTATCTCTCTTTCAAACACAACCATCATACTGCCTATAATAGACATTAAAACAAGAAACGAAACAAAAATCTTAATCGGAAATCCAACAACCAACAGGTTAAACTGAGGCATTGTTTTCATAATCATCCCAAATATTATATCGCTCATTAAAGAAATTGCAATAATAGGAAATCCAAGAGCAACGCCTAAAAGAAAATATTTACCCATAAAAACCAAAAAATATTCATAAACATGTTCATAACTAAAAAAAGCCCCAAAAGGCAGGTCCTGCATAATCTTATTTAAAAGCATAATTTCTATATGGTCTCCTCCAAAAGATAAAAACATCAAAATAGCTATCCAGTTAAAAAACTGAGCCAAAATAGTAGACTGAGTCCCAAAATTCGGGTCTATAATATTTGCCATCGTAAATCCCATAACGAAACTTATCTGCTCGGCGGCAAATTTCAGTATATCAAAAATAAGATTTAAAGCCATTCCCACAAAAAAAGCAAAAGCCGTTTCGTTTAAAATAGCCAAAACAATATTTAAAAAATTTATCTCAAAGGCGATTTTCGGAGTTATAGGATAAAAAAGTATTGTAAGCCATAAAGCTAAGGCCGCTTTTGCACTTAAAGGAATTGTCATATAGTTAAAAAAAGGTAAAAAACTCATAAAAGAAGAAATTCTGATAAAAAGCAATAAAAAAGTAACGGTATTTACCGGAGTTAATAACTCAGTTATCCACAAGCATCAGCCTTTTATCTTTAAGATAATAAGTTTTATCAAATTTAGACGCTATTTCTATATCATGAGTTACCGTTATTAAAGAAGCGTTGTTATTATCGCAATATTCAAATAAAACGTCAATAACCTCAAAAGCGTTTTCTTTATCCAGATTTCCCGTAGGCTCATCGGCAAATATAATTTTCGGTTTTTTAGTAAGAACCCTAGCTACGCTTACCCTCTGCTGCTGCCCGCCGCTTAACGTCTGAACGTTTTGATTTATGACATCCTTTATACCGAGTCTTTTTAAAAGAGAATAATCTATTTCAGTACCGGCTAAAATAGCTGCCGCCTGTATATTTTCAAGCGCAGTAAAAGTATTAAAAAGATAATGAAACTGAAAAATAATACCAAAATCGTGTCTTCTTATAGAAATAAGCTCTTTTTCCTTTAGTGAATAAAGCTCTTTCCCTTTATAATAAACATTTCCGCTTTGAGGTTTTAAAAAAGAAGATAATATATGAAGAAGAGTTGATTTTCCACTTCCGCTGCTTCCTACTATCGCTATTTTATCTTTTGGCTTAATTTCTAAATCAACATTTTCAAACAATAAATAATCAAAAGAGTGCCTAATATTTTCAGCTTTAAGCATAAGAGCCTTTTTTTAAGGAAAAAACGGGGCTTAAGAAAGAGCCGCCGCTACCTCATCAGCCATATTACAAGCGTTTTTAAC